>JBJTNN010000280.1:0-7905 GCA_046074125.1 Bacteroidota bacterium | reverse complement strand
GTCCCGAAATTCGCTGATATGCCGTAACTTTGCGGCTCATTTTTCGCATACCATGCTTTCAGTTTCCAATGTTTCTTTGCGTTTCGGTAAACGCGTACTTTTCGAGGAGGTCAACCTCAAATTCACCAATGGCAATTGCTATGGTATCATCGGTGCCAATGGTGCGGGTAAATCTACCTTTTTGAAGATTCTTTCCGGTGAAATCGAGCCGAATACTGGGTCTATCGACATGGAACCCGGCAAACGAATGGCGGTTTTGTCGCAGAACCACTTTGCGTTCGACGAATTTCCTGTGTTACAAACAGTCATTCGTGGTCACCACAAATTGTGGTCGATCATGGAGGAGAAAGACGCTTTGTATGCCAAGGAGGATTTCACGGAGGACGATGGCATGCGCGCCAGTGAGCTGGAGGGTGAGTTTGCGGAGATGGACGGTTGGAATGCGGAGAGCGACGCGGCTACGTTGCTGAGCAGTTTGGGCATCACCGAGCAGTATCACGAATATTTGGTGAAGGATTTGAACGGTAACCAAAAGGTGAGGGTGTTGTTGGCGCAGGCTTTGTTTGGCAATCCTGATGTGTTGTTGATGGACGAACCTACGAACGATTTGGACGTTGACACCATTCGATGGCTGGAAGAATTCTTGGCGAATTTTGACAACACGGTGTTGGTGGTGAGTCACGACCGTCACTTCCTCGACAACGTTTGTACCCACGTTTGTGACATTGATTTTGGCAAGATTCAGATATTCAGCGGTAACTACACGTTTTGGTATCAGAGTTCGCAGTTGGCATTGCGTCAGCGTTCAGACCAAAACAAGAAGGCCGAGGAGAAAAAGAAGGAATTGCAAGAGTTCATTGCGCGTTTCAGTGCCAACGTAGCCAAGAGCAAGCAGGCCACCGCGCGTAAGAAGATGTTGGAGAAATTGAACATCGAAGAGATTCAGCCCAGCACGCGGAAATATCCAGGTATTATCATCAAACAGGGCAGAGACGTTGGGGATCAAATCCTGACGGTTGAGAATTTGAGTGCGAAAGCGGAATCGGGCGATATGTTGTTTAGCAACGTGAATTTCACGGTGAGCAAGGGCGATAAAATTGCCTTTATTTCAAGAAATACATTGGCCTTGAACCAGTTTTTCAAAACGTTGTGGGGCGAGGTAAAGCCAGCCACCGGCGAATTCAACTGGGGTATAACGGTGACCATGAGCAATTTGCCGAACGAGAACGCGCATTATTTCACCGAGAAAATTAACTTGGTAGATTGGTTGCGTCAGTATTCAACCGAGAAAGACGAAACCTACGTACGTGGCTTTTTGGGTAGAATGTTGTTTAGTGGCGAAGAAACCCAGAAGATGTGTACGGTATTGAGTGGAGGTGAGAAGGTGCGTTGTATGTTGAGTAAATTGATGTTGGAGAACCCCAATGTATTGTTGTTGGATGAACCCACCAACCACTTGGATTTGGAGAGCATTCAGGCCTTGAACAACGGTTTGGTGGATTATGCGGGTGTGGTATTGTTCCACTCTCATGACCAAGAATTCATCAACTCAATCGCCAACCGCATCATTGAAATCACCCCGAACGGCATCATCGATAAGTACATGTCGTACGAGGAATTTGCGGAAGACGATCAAATCAAGGCGAGAAAAGCAGAACTTTACGGCGCTTAATGCCAGGCATTGGGCGATAATCGAACAGAAAAACAATGAAAAAGCAAATCATATACTTACCGGTGTTGGCCTTGGGCTTATTGTCCGGATGTGGCGAATCGATCGACACGAGCAAGGAGTTGAAGACTTCAGAAGATTCATTCAGTTATGTTTACGGCTACGAAACTGCGCAGCGCATGAAGCAGCAGGGTATCGACGGCATTGATTTTGGCAGCTTTCTTCGCGGTGTGAAGGACGGTATGGCCAAAGACAGTGGATTGGCGATCAAGCAGGAGAACATGGGCAAGGTGTATCAAGGTTATGTGCAGGGGGTACAGGACAAGAAAATCAAAGTGTTGCAAAAAGAAACCAACGATTTGATGGCCAAAGTGAGCAAACAGGCGGGCGTAACGCCGTTGGCAAGCAAGGGTTATTACAAGGAGTTGAAAAAGGGCACGGGTGCGATTCCCGGCATTTATGATACAGTTACTTGTTATTTTATCATCAAGAATGGCAAGGGTAAGGTGTTTCAGGACAACCGAAAGGATAACAAGCCATTCGTTAATAATATCACAAGTTTGAATTTGGCCCCTTTGGAAGAGGCGTTCCAGAAGACGGCTGCAGGTGGATCGTTTGAGGTTTATTTGTCGAACGTAGAATTTCCCAGTTTGGCGAGAATGGCGGGAAGTTTCGATGATATGTATGGTGTAACGGTGATTGAGGTGGATTTGAAAAGCGTGGTACCGGGTCAGAAGCCAAGCGCAAATACACAACCTCCGTTGGATTACATCCCACCGCCAGCGGGAAAATAATCCGAGGTTTCAAAAATTTTCAGTGATTAGGGCGGCCGCAGGCCGCCCTAATTCGTTCATGACGTTCGAAATAATTTTTTGCCTTCCAGAAAGTAGATTTCCTTTCAAAAAGGTCTAGTTAATATGGGTTTTTAACTCAACGACGCAATTGGTTGATGCCAATCATGGCCCAACCGATGATCATCAGGAGTCCGCCTATAGGCGTTACTGCACCCAGTTTGCGCAAGGCGGGCGAAAGGAGTTCGTTTAATGCCAGAAACCAGAGGGAAACGCTAAAAATAAAGGCCCCCAAGATGGTGATTTTGATGTAAATGCCTTTGGTACTTTCGGCATTGTGCGACACTGCCAAAAAGCCGAGGCCGTTAAGGGCAAAGTACAGGGAAGCGGTTTTCCATACATCGAGATAACGCGGGGTGATGGCACCTTCCAACGTGTGTGCACCCATGGCGCCCAGGGCAATGGAGAGGGCCATCATCAGGCTTCCCAGTCCAATTAATTGATGTGTTTTCATGTCTGATTATTTTGAAATGATTTCAACTTCGCGGGGGACCGCCGCCACAAGCGGCGGCGTCAACGTGATCCCAAAGGTAATCCATCGGGGCATTAAAGGCACGTTCGCCAACTCCTTGTACTGCGTGTTCAGTAAATTCTGTGCATTTACCCATACAGAATACTGATACGGCAATTTGATGGGCGCTGGGGTCTCGTCTGGCAAGTACGTCATCGGCGCTAAGTTCATTTTTCGCTTGATTGCATAAACCAAACGCATATCCAACATCGAATAACCACTGCCCGCATCAAAACCACTTGCACTGCGCTGAGAATACCGATATTGCGTAGTCCATTGCACCCCAAACTTGGTTTGTACATTCAGCGAAGCCACATACTGCTGTGGCAAAAAGTTTACCGCATACTGTGAATATCCTTTCATTTGCGCATCGTAATTCAACTGTCGCAACTGCGTTGCTCCAAGCGACCATCGAACAAAAAGCAATCCCAATTTTTCAAGCGGGGAACCATAGTTGATGTTTTTATTGCCCGTAACCCTGCATTCAAAGCCCTCCATCACAAAGTTATTGCCCATCAAATTGATTGGCTGCCAAGGCGCCGTCAATGAATCCTTTACCCGATCTATCATCTGCTGCTGCGTTCTTCTGAAAACCCCCGCCTGCACCTGGATTTTTCGACCGCCCTTGCGCAATCCCATCTCGTAGGTTTTCGCAGATTCAGGCAACAAACCAGGATTGCCAAGGTTAGACGGACCGCTGTAAAATAAATCTGTGAACGTCGGCAACCGCTGTCCCGTTCCCACGGATCCATAGGCATCCAGCCATTGCACGGAATTATTCCGGGCGTCCCCACCGAAAAGTCTCACCAAAATGTCCGCGCCCGGGTAGAGTTTTTGTCCGATCGACGTCCCATACAACCGATAAACACCGAAGCTTACTTTGACCCCGGTCAGCGGTTGTGTTGCCACATCGAAATATTGCGCATAAAACGAACGCTCGTGGTCGCCCAAATTGCTGCTTTCTAGCCATTCCTTGCGCGCTTCCATACCCACCGCAAGCTGCCAAAAGTCTTGGGCAACTTGGTAGGTAATTTCAGGCATTAGGGTGGTGGTGGTGTGAAAATTCTGGTACAACGCCGGGTTTGTGCGCACGAAAACATAGTGGTCGTTGTTGTATCGGGCGTTGATTTTGGCTTCGATCTGACCGGTTTTCAATTTTTTTAAGATTCCGGCCGACCCCAATTGTGTATTCACCGTTTCAAAAGAATTTTTGTCGGCCGGAGCCGCATAAAATCCATTGGCTCCGAAGGCGTTGTGGATCATGCCACCCAAAAGGTACAATTGGGGACTGTTGTTGTCTTTGGGCACCGAGCTCAATTTGATGCTGCTGCGAAACGTGCGGAAATCGGTGTTGTGGCGGTATCCATTCCCTTGGTCGTATCCGGCACTAACCCATCCTTTTACATCATCGGTTTGAATGCCCGCCATCAACCTCATCCCCTTATTCACGTAGGCTTTGTTGTTGGAGGTATCGCGGTCGAACCCGCTTCCGCTGTAGGTTGTGGCCTGAATTCCGGGATTGGCGCTGCTAATGGTTACGATGTTAATGACGCCGCTAAGGGCATTGATGCCGTATCGACGGGCGGCAGCACCTTTGATGATTTCGATGCGCTCGATGGCCTCTGGCGGTACCATTAGATTCAACATATGATGTCCGGTTTGAGGGTCTGTTAAACGCACGCCATCAATCAGCACCAACACTTGATCAAAGGTTCCACCTTGAATTTGTACGTCGGCTTGCACGCCATTGGGGCCGCGTTGCCTTAGGTCTACCCCTTCGATGTAACCCAACAATTCTGTGGTGGTTTGCACGGGGATGTTGGCGATGTCTTTGCGCGAGAGAATGGTGATGCTGCTGCCGACATGGTTGGCTGCGAGTTTGAGTTTGCCCGCGTTGATTTGGGCACCTTGCAGGGTTTCGAATGGCTGGGCGATGCTTGCCGTAGCATAGAAAAGGGCGCAGAATACTGCGCCCTTTTTAATGAAACTGTTGGTCATTTTGTTCATGGTTGGATGAATCGGTTAACGATGCATGTTAGTTGTTTTGTGCCTTTTCGATGGCTTTCAACAACAAGGCACGATGTCCTTTGGTTTCGCCGGTACCCGGATTGGCTTTGAGCAATTCTTGGATACGCAGCACTTCGCTGTACATCACCGCTTTGGAGGCCGCATCATAGGGGTTGCGCTCTTCTTGCAAGGCCCCTGCTACCAAGCTCTCCAAGTACATTTCTTGCAATACCATGCGGTGGGTATTTACGGTTCCTTTGAGGTCTTCCATGAATATGCCATTGGTCATCATGGTCATCATTTCGTTCAAGGTGAAACGGTTGCCGTATTCGCGGGTATCGTTGATGCGCAACAAGGTTTTGGGGTTCAACAAATGGGCCAATACTTCGGCCTGCATGCGAGCCACGCGGTTGTGGAGTTTGGGGTCCTCTTCTTTGCCGAAGAAACCGAATCCGCGACGTTGGGGCTGCAAGAAAGGAATCAAATCGCTAGGAACTTCCATCGCATTGGGTGCAAACGCAAACTTGTTGATGGCTTCCATCGCACGTTTTTGTTGGAAATAGGGGATGGGCTCGTAAGGGAAAGGCGCATTGGCTTGACCGGGGATAGGACGGTTCACATAGATGCCGCCCACGTAGCGACTCATCACACCCACCATCGTAGTGTAAGCACCGCTCAACGAGCTGTAGGCGCCTACCATGGCCTGGTAGCTGATTTCATCTTGGGTATGGGTGGCCTTGATGTTTTTCATCAATTCTTGCGTCATTTCGATGCGATCAATGCCATAGCCTACCGCGTCAGAACTCAAATCGTTGACCATCACACGGGGGTCGATGCCTTTGCCGGGTGAACGCATATCATCGGCGTCGTTTCCAAAGGTTAATTTGGGCTCGATGCTGCGCTCGGTGATGGCTTTTAATCGTGCCGCTTCTGCGGTGGGGTCTGACAATGCTTGGCTGTAGCCGTATTCGATGGCCCAGAGGTCGTAAGGTCCGGGTTCGGTCTGACAGTATTGCACGTTGGATTTGGTTTTGTGCAGGTTGATGGCGGGGTAGTCCATGACGGAGCCGATGAGGCCTGTTTTGTAGGTAAGTCCTGGATCGGCGAGCTCGGCGGGCGTGTGCAACTGAGAGGCCTTCATGTTGTGCATGAGTCCGAGGGTATGGCCCATTTCGTGCAACACGAGGTAGTAGATGGATTCGTTGATGAGGCGTGATTTTTCGGCGGGCGATGCATTCTGCGCATCCAACAACGATTGGGCAAAAAGGTGCTCATTGTGCAGGCATTCTGCGGCGTAGCAACCCTGGAATCCATGAAGTGATGTGTGTCCTTCTTCTTCGCGCAGGGCTTGGATCAGTTCTGCAGGGGTGAGTATTTCGCCACCATCGGTTTTGAACAATTTTTGGGCACGGAAGCGGTTGGTGAGGAACACGTATTCAAACATGATGTCTGCGCCAAGGATTTCGCCTGTGCGTGGGTTGGTGAAGCTGGGGCCATATCCACCGAAGGGCGGGTTGGGCGATGAGGTCCAACGGAGTACATTGTATCGGATATCACCGGCGTCCCAGTTGGCGGTATCGGGCTGTTCGAACACTTGCACGGCATTTTGGAAGCCGATGGGTTCGAAGGCTTTATTCCATTGGAGGGCCGCTTTTTTGATGGTTTCGCGATACTCAACGGGTGTGGTATTTTCGATCCACCAAACGATGGGTTTCACGGGTTCGGAGAGCAGTGCGGTGGGGTCTTTCTTTTGAAGGTCCCAGCGATGAATCACATCACGGTAGTTGGTGGCGTTGGGGGAGGTCATGTCGTTGACCTGGTCGGTAAAGAAGCCCACACGCGGGTCATCGTATCGGGGTTGGAAGTTGTTTTTGGGCACTTGGATGATGGAGTGCTGCAATTCGATGTTTACGGCACGTGCATCGGTTACTTCTTCGCCACCATCACCGGCGGGGGCGGGGTTGTCATAGACATAGCGCACCACGAGGTCGGTATTTTTGGGGAAGTTACGGATGTTGATATACTGGGTTTTCCCTTTGGAGAGCATGCCCAATTTGAAGCCTTCGCCGCCGGGTCTGCCACCTTCTTTGATTTGGTGAAGTTTTTCTGTGAGGAAGAGTTCATCGGCATCGATGAGGAAGTCGCCGGTTTTTTTGTTTTCGGCGATGATTTTTTCGAAGGCCAGCGGGGCATCGGAGATGTTGGCATTTTTGCTTTTGGAGAGTGCCGAGCTGGGGTTGAAGTAGAAGTTGGTATTTACTTGGGTAAATTCGAGGTTGTTATAGGATTTGCGGATGGTAAAGATGCGCGATCCACGGAATTGACCACGATGGTGGCCGCCGGCGATGACGCCATTTTCGGTATAGGCGAAGTGGATGAATTCGGTATTGAGTTGGGCGGCATTGATTTGGATATAGAGTTTGCCATCGGTTGAGTCGAGGAAGAGGGGGAATAGTCCTTCGATGCGTTTGGCATTTTTGGTTTTTGACTCGATGGATGGAATTTTATCTTTGGCCTTTTCAGGTGCGGCAGCGGCTTCTGTGGGGGCTGCGGGGGTTGCACCTTTTTGTTTTTTCGGCGGCTTATTGCCATAGGCGTTGGCGCTGAGGAGGGCGAATGCCAAGATGGGTAAACAGATTTTTTTCATAAAATGGTGTTGCAATTTACTACAAAACGTTGGGAATCGTTTTTTACTGAATTTCATTTGAAAGTTTTCAAACAATGATTATATTTGCACCCCTTTCCAGGGTTGTTCCCAACCCTTGCAGCCTTGGAGAGTAATGCATGCGTAGCTCAATTGGATAGAGCATCTGACTACGGATCAGAAGGTTTGGGGTTCGAATCCCTACGCGTGCACGATCAAGAGC
>JBJTNN010000279.1:0-5575 GCA_046074125.1 Bacteroidota bacterium | reverse complement strand
CCTCCACCGAGATGCTCTCGATGCATTCTATGGGTTTTCCAGCCGATTTCCACGCCTCGAAACCGCCTTGTAAGAATCCCAAACAGTTGTCGTACCCTACCCGCGAAAGTCGGGTTACCGCTTCTTCTTCTCGTCCTTGGTCGGTCACCAACAGCAAGGGTTGTTTTACATCGGCCACGAGGGTGCCCACCCAATTGGCAAAGCTGCCATCAATGCCAATGTTGATGGATCCCGGAATGAATCCTTTTGCAAAAGTTTGGGCCTCTCGGGTGTCGATGATCACCGCCTCGGTCCCCTCGGCGGCCGCCTCAAACGCCGCAGGCGTTTGAGGCGTAAGTCCCTTCGATAATACCGCATCAAAGCCCTCATACCCCATGATATTCATCAACACGTTCTGCGGAAAATATCCCGGAGGCGGCATCAAACCATCCAACACTTCCTTGATAAAATCCTCACGCGACAACTCCGGGTTCAAGGCGTAATTCACCTGTTTCTGATGCCCCAGCGTATCCGTTGTTTCCTTACTCATGTTTTTACCACAGGCCGATCCCGCACCATGCCCCGGATAAACCACGATGTCATCGCTCAATGGCATGATCTTGTTGCGCAAACTGTCGTAAAGATGACTCGCCAACTTCTCCTGCGTCAATTCAGCAATTACCTTTTGGGCCAAATCTGGCCTGCCCACATCGCCAATAAACAACGTATCGCCACTAAACAAAGCCGTCTCTTTGCCATTCTCATCGGTGAGCAAAAAGCATGAACTTTCCATCGTATGTCCGGGCGTATGCAACACCTCCACGCTCACCCCGCCAATTTTGAAGCGCTCGCCATCTTGGGCTGTGTGGGCAGGGAAGTTGGGTTTGGCGGTTGGACCGTAAACGATCGTAGCGCCGGTGGATTTGGCTAGGTCGAGGTGGCCCGACACAAAATCGGCATGGAAATGGGTTTCGAAAATGTACTTGATTTTCACCCGATCTTTGGTGGCCCTTAAGAGGTAAGGTTGGATTTCACGCAGTGGATCAATGATGGCCGCTTCGCCGTTTGAAGTGATGTAATAGGCCCCGTGGGCAAGACATCCCGTGTAAATTTGTTCTACTTTCATGGCAGATAATTGTTGGTTTGTAATGCAAAGATCCAGTGCGGTTTTTTCACAAACTGTGATAATCATCACAAAGCGATATGATAATTAAGGTGCTTTGATTCTATCTTCGTTCTCTTGTGTAGCTTGATGAAAAATCCAATTATTTACACCGCTTTCAATGTAAGCAATGTGAAAATGCGCTTGGATTTCTCCGCTATGAGGCTTTGTACTTTGGTTTGCACACTCGTGGTATTAGTACAAAATACGATTTCCGCTCAACATGCGATTTCGGTTCAGCGCGTTCAGGGCAATATGGTATCGCATAGCATTAACAATGCCAGTATGGCGGGGCGGGTAGGTGGATGGCAGTTGCAAAGCGAATGGAAATTAAGTGCCGACCCAAGAGCAGCATTAAAACCTCGATATGTTGGATTGTTGGTTTATGGTTTCGACATGGGTGATGCACACAGAAAAACAGCGTATTCGGATTCTTTGGGTCCGGTCAATGATGGTCTTTATGCACGGGGCGGTCAGGTGTTTTCATTTGGGGGATTGGTAGGTCAGGATGTTCATTTATCACCCCATTTGAATTTTCGTTATCAGTGGTCAACAGGTGTGTCCTATCATACAGAATTTTTTGATTCGGTTTCAAATCCAAAGAATTTAGCGATTTCAACACCCATCAATTTTGCCGGACAGCTCAGATTTGATTTAATTAAAAAGGTCAGTGATTGCTCTGATGTTCAATTGGGTATGGGAATTTCACATTTTTCAAATGCCAATTTTCGAAAACCCAATGTGGGTTACAATATTATCTATGGAAGTTTGGCATGGCGATATCGATTAAACAGCACAACTACAAAACAAGCTTCGTACAGCCGTTACCAAACGATTCAGGGAGCTGGAAAGCAGTTGGGCTTTAGGCTCGGATACCGCATGTATTCAATGAAAGTACCCGTCTATTTTCCTGTGATAGTGGGGGAGTGGAATCATAAAATTGGATCGCAGCGCGGTTCGAATTCAGCATCGACCGAGTTACATGAGTGGCGTTACGGTATCAATGTTTTTGGGGAATTGCCTCACGCGGATATTCGCTTAAAAGGGGAGGTTGGAGCCTTTGCCCGACATGTTTTTCGCATGGGGCGGTTTGATTTATTGTTGGATTTGGGTGTTTATTTACACAAGCCCCAACCTCAAAAAACGCAGTTTTACAATTGTTTGGGATTTCAATGTCATTTATCGGACCGATGGATTTTTCAACAACGTCTCAAGGCGCACATCAATAATGCGGATTATTTGGAATGGGGCTTAATTTATAGTTTGCCCAATTAACGGTATTCAGTTGGATTGGAGGATTTTTACGCTAAGACTTCATGAAATTGAATAGCGTGGAATCCTGACGTAATTTTGTGATTTTGATCGTTGCATGATATTCCCGTGAATGGTTGAATCCATAGTTAAAATTGGCTTTGAATTGGTTGGGATACAATTCATTCAAAATGGCCAATCGATCAGAAACCAGCTGATTGCCAATGCCTAGGCCGTGAATGCGCTTCTTGTTTCTCATTGCCTGGGTGTTCACAATTTTCATTTCCAGCTCGTCTACGTCGCTCAGTTTGATGTCGATGTAGATTTCTGCCGGACCTTTAGACACCAGCACTCCGTGTTTGATGGCATTTTCGATCAAGGGTTGTAAAATCATGGGAGGGATGAGCCATTCCGTGACCCGCACTTTGGAATTTACCCGAATTTGAAAGGGGAATTGAGTGTCGCTTTCAAAACGCAATTTCTCCATCGCCACGTATTCTTTGATGAAGTCGAGCTCGTCTTTGAGGTAGATGAGTTCTTTGTTGGAGTTCGACAAAAACAATCGGTTGAGTTTGGCCAATCTTGCGGTTACGTCGATGGCTTTTTTCGTTTCAGACCCGATGATGAGCGATTGAATCAAACTCATGCTGTTGTAAATAAAGTGGGGGTTGAAGTTTGATTGCAGCGTTTGCAATTGCAATGTTGCGATTCGTTTTTGCTGAGATTCTTGGGTGCGAATTTGGTTGTAAAAAACCCAGTACAACAGCGATAGAATGGATACCAGCATCAACCAGAATGGAAAGTCGCGGTAAAATTCTGTGGTTCCAATGATGAATTGCGATGCCCATTGATGATTCAATGAAACCGCCAAGTTGAATTTCCCTTGTCCTATCCCGTTGATCCAGTAGTAGGCATCACCCCGAAAAAATCCAAACTGATTTTCGCCAGTTTTTACATCCACCAGATCCACCGTGTAAATGGCGCGCAGCAAATCGAAATAGTGGGTGCCAAACACCGTGATTCGGAAATTCTTTTCGGTGTTGACCGCAAAATAGGGTTTGAAAAAGGATTGGGGCTCGTTGCGATAGCTATATTGAACCTCAAAATTGGGGGAATGGGGCCCTTCGAACGATACGGTTTGTACGGTATTGCCGCGGTCGATGATGAATCTGTCGCCAGCCATGATGGCGGGACCCTGAATGCGCCAATGGCCCAAATACAACTGTCGTTTTACGGTTATGGGTGTTTTGCCTGTGCCCAGCGCGATTTCAATGAGGTATTGCCCTGAGTATACGTAAAGGTGCTTGCCATCACTGAGTATTTGCAATATCGATAGGTCGCGAAAGGCGCTGCTGAGGTTGAGGTTTTTTTCGAACAACAGTTGCTGCTTGACTTTGTCTATGCGAAAAACTTCGTATGCGTTGCCATTTTCAATGAGCAGTTGGTTCCCGATCACCTCAAAATTTAGGGTGTACTGATTGATGGGTCGATTGGGTTTGAGGATTTTTTGTTGGCCGTTATCATCGATATAGGCGAAGGTTTTGCCCATGATATGGTAGTAAAAAACGCCTTCAGATTTCCTCACGCAGTCGGCTTTTCCCTCATTGTTTGTTTCGGTAAGTTTCTCGGTGTTCGGATCAAATAACCAAATGTTGTTATAGGGTTTAAATAGCCAAAGAAGTCCATTTCTCTCTTGGATCCACTGAAAAGATTCGGCTGGAAGCAATGCCTTGAGCAATCCATTTCGAGGGTTAAATTGCCAGAGTTTTTTGGCTCCGAGCAGATAAACGGTGCGGTTGATTTCTACCACATCGCGGATGCGGTCGTCGCAGTTGACCCGGTGGCTAGTGACGTTTTGGTTGCTTGGTGATGATCCAGTTGAAAGGTAGTCGATCAGTAGATAATTGGTATTACAACCGATGGTAAAATGTTCGGTCGCAAGAATTTTGGCATTGAAGTCGAGCGGAACAAATTGATTCTTCTCGGGTTGTATCAGCAGGTGAACGCCATCGGTTTCCGTGGAGATCCATATCGCATCGCGAAATTTGGAGGGGGTAATAGACCACAGGGATTGACTATGGGGCGGGTTGTAGCTGGTTATTTGGGGCTGGTGATGGTGCAGGAAGCCATCGTTAAAATCGTTGGAGTTGGATACGGCCGCATAAATTTGATTTTGGTGTATCTGGAAATCCCAAAAGGCCCAAGATTCATTGTGTTTGGTGTTGAGGGTATAAAGCCGCCAGTGGTCATTGTCGTTGATGACGGTGTAGCGGTTTACGCCGCCCAAGACAACCGTGGAATCGGTTTGGAAAGCGCACAGGTTGTTGTAAAAGGATTCGGGGTATTGCTTGCCTTCGGCGATGTGTATGCCGTTCCATGATATCCACTGTCCATTCAATTGTTGCTGCATGATGGTGTTGTCTGGATAGCACAGGGCATGTAGTTGTCCTTTTCGGATAAAAACATCCATGGGCATGTTGTCTTTGGGGAGGTCTCGTTCCGACAAAAGCCGCAATTTGAGGGTGTTGCCCAAGATTTCATAGATGCCGTATCGAGCGATACAAAACAACCGACCTTTGACTTCGCGCAGTCGGCGTATTTTGTTAAATTGGGGTTGGTTGTAATGGTGAATCAGGTTGCCGCGTTCGAGATCGAATCGATAAAGTCCGTTGTTGTACGTAGCCACGAAGACCGAGTTGCCCCACAGATGAATATCCCAGCACTGTTGTATGCCAATGGTTTGTTGTATGCGCGTAAGCACCGGTTGGTTTTTGGGTGCGTAGTGAAGTCCACCGTCGGTGGCAACCAGAACGCTGCCCGATGGCAATTCTACCACCCTTCGGGTACTGGCGGTTGGAAGTCCGTCCCGCGTGCTAATTTCGGGGAGTTGGGGTAGGGTTTGTGCTGTGCCGATGGCGATCAGCCAATGCCATAGGAGGATTGCAATACCTTTCTTCCAGTTTTGGAAAGGGCGATATTTTTTCCATTTTTCAGGCATAGGTGATTGCTTTTGAAGGTGGCAATTTGGTCAACGGGTACCAAGTAGGAGCGGTGCACACGCACAAAATGACTCGGCAAAGATGGCGATAAAACTTTTAAAGTTTTGGATATCAGGTGTTCCTTTTGCGCGGTGATTATTTTGGAATAGGCCCCTGCGGCTTCTACGTATTCGATGTCTTGGAA
>JBJTNN010000278.1:0-8518 GCA_046074125.1 Bacteroidota bacterium | reverse complement strand
ATGGAACCACCGTAGAGGTGTTGAACACGGATGCTGAAGGTCGACTAATCTTGGCCGATGCGCTATCATTTGCCAAAAAGTATGAGCCACAATTGGTGATTGATTATGCTACTTTAACAGGTGCTGCGGCGCGCGCTTTGGGCACTTACGGGTCGGCTTTGATGTCTCAGGCGCCAGATTCTGTGGTGAAATCGCTGAAGAAGGCGGGTGAAAATACCTATGAGCGTTTGGCGGAATTGCCCTTGTGGGAAGAATATTACGAGGAGATTAAAGGGGGTATCGCCGACTTGAAGAATCTAGGCAAGGGAGAAGGCGGGGCGCAGAGCGCGGCGATGTTCCTGCGACATTTTACCAGTTATCCTTGGGCACATATCGATATTGCTGGAACAGCATTTGCCACTTCTGCCAGTCATTATACACCAAAAGGTGGCACAGGTGTCGGCGTTCGCTTAACTTTGGAGTTTCTTAGACAATATATACATGGATAATCAGAAGGTAAAATTGGGAATCACACAGGGCGATCCGTCGGGTGTGGGCATGGAATTGATTTTGCGCGTTTTTGCCGATCAATACATCTACAAGTATTGCACTCCGGTTGTCTATGGAAATACCAAGTCTTTCATTGCATGGAAAAAGCACTTGAACTTGCAGGAGCCCATGTACCATTTGGTGAACTCCGCATCCGAAGCCAAAGAGGGTAAGTTGAATTGGGTAGTTTCTAGTGATGCTGTTTTTGAGTTAACCATTGGAACGGCTTCCCAGGAATCGGGTAAAGAAGCGCTTTTGGCCATCGATAAAGCCATTGCAGACGCCCATAACTTGGATGCGTTGGTCACCGCGCCCATCGACAAATCTACCGTGGCACCTCATTCGCCGAACTTTACCGGTCATACGGGTTATCTGGCAGATGCCTTGGGCGCCAAGTCGCATGCCATGATTTTGGCTTCCGAAGATTTGCGTGTGGCCCTGGTGACAGAACATGTGCCCATCACTCAATTGTCGAAGTTTTTGTCTCAAGAAAAAATCGAACAGAAAATTGAGGTGGTACACGAATCACTCAGAAATGATTTCAATGTGCTAAAACCCCGGATTGCCATCTTGGGATTGAACCCACATGCCGGTGATCAAGGGTTGCTCGGCGATGAAGAATCCAAGATTATTGCTCCAGCCATTGCTAGCCACTTCAAAATGGGCAAGTTGGTGTATGGACCTTACTCGGCCGATAGTTTTTTTGGCAGCGGGAATTATAAAAATTTCGACGCTGTGATTGCGATGTATCATGATCAAGGATTGATTCCTTTCAAGACAATGGCTTTCATGGACGGCGTAAATGTAACGGCAGGACTGTCGATCGTGCGCACCAGTCCAGATCATGGAACGGCGTATGACATTGCTGGTAAAATGATTGCCGATCCCAGCAGTATGCGAGCGGCAGTGTTTGAGGCGATTCACTTGGTTCGCAACAGAAAGCAATTTGTGGCCGATTTTGAAAATCCGCTAGAATTCGCCGAACTGCGTCGCGAAAGATTCCGCATCGATTTTTAATCAACGCAACCTGGCGTGATCCAATAACCAACTGCAAGTTTTGATATAAACGCCGGCGGTTAAGGTCTCTTCCAATTCGAAATATTCCGACAACTTACCGGTTTTTGCCTGTTGCATCATGTGGTTCACACTGGGGAATTCGGCATAAGTGACACCTACACCCGCTGTCTCCATGGCATGAACCAAACTTCGGGTAGGGACAGGGTTTACTTGCTTGTCAAGTCCACCTTGGATCATCAAAATATCGCAATCTTTCAAATTTAAAAAATCGGGCACTGGATCATATTGGAAGAAATACCGGGTCCATGCATTGTAGCCCAACGGGAGGTAATTTCTGGCCATGAAGGTTTCAACGGATTTCTCTCCATAGACCTTGGCGATTTTGGCATTGTCGGTGCGCCACACTTTGTACGCTTTCTGTAGATTCTTGTCGCTGGATTTTACCCATTTTGCGAAAGCCACTGCAAACTGCTCTTTTTCCTCTTCGGTTGGTACGGGTGTTTTATCCAAATCGATCGCTTTGGATTCACCCATTTCGATGGCCAATGAAATCAATTTTCGTTGCGCATCGGCCAAATGATGACAAGTGAAAGAGTCATAGCCATTGTTTTTCCATTCGTTTTGAATTTGATACACACTGGTTTCGATGCCTGTGCTTGTGGCGCCTGCAAGGGTTACGATGCCTGAAAGATGTCGCTTTTTTGATAACAACAAAGCCACCGCAGCACCTTCGCTGTGTCCTATCACAAAAACCCGTGTGGTATCGATCATCGGCAAACTGCCCAAATAGTTGATCGCCGCCATGGCATCGCTCACATAAGATTCAGTGGTGGTGCTGGCAAGGAATTTTGGGTCTCCCATGGATTTTCCAACCCCGCGGTCGTCTACCCTCAATACAGCGAAACCCGATTGGGTGAGGGCATCAGCCCAAACAGCAAAGGGCTTGTGCGCGCCGATCGACTCGTCTCGGTCCTGCGGACCGCTGCCCGAAAGTAGCAACACAACCGGGAACTGGTGGTGGATCCCTGCGGTGTCAATATTTACTTTCACCAAGGCCGGCGCAGCCGGAAAGATGGGGAAGGGTGCAATTGGCGTCTCGCTGAGAATGGGTTTGGGCGGCAAGGCCATCCTGCTTCCAGCGGCTGCCTCTTGAAGCTTTTCTCCAGACCAATCTCCGGCGTTATCAGGTGATTTTGGGTAAGTCAGGGTGCCTGAGAACTTCAATTTCCCCGAGGGATGCGAGAAATCCACCAATTTTACCTCGTAAGGAAATGGGGCTACAGGCGTTTGTGGTTTGCGGTCGAACAAGCTTTGATAAAATACACACGGAATTTCCTGTCCGTTTTGTTTCCATGTCCCTTGCAATTGTTTGTGGTCCACCAATTTTCCCGTGAATGATGCGCCAAATCCCAAAGTCCATGTCAATGTTTCTGTTTTGTCCTCCACCACCGTGGACTCCACTGCGTAGTCTTTGAGGCCTTGCATCGGGACATCCAATGTGGATTTGAGTTGGCCGTCTTCCCAAGTAACGTGGAATGTTAATCCAATTTGCATCGGACCGGCTGCCACCGTGCCTTTCCAGTAACCAACCCAATGGGTTTGGTCTGTTGATTGTGACAAAAGCTGTGCGCACCAAAAAAAGAGGCACAGCAAAGTGGCTATCGATTTTACTTTCTTCATCTTAAATTAATGTATGAGATACGCCCATTTTGGCGGGTTCAACATCGGCAAAACCCATCTTGTTCAATTTGGTTTCAAAGCTCGCCATGCTGCTGGGTTCGCCATGAACCAAGAAGATTTTCTTCACTTTTGCGGGGTCTTGGCACTTCAAGTAATCGCACATTTCCCGCCAATCGGCGTGGGCGCTGAAATTGTCCATTCGATGTATTTCTGCGTTCACTTTGTGGATGTCGCCAAAGATTTTGACTTCTTCTCTGCCTTCGATTAACTGACCTGCTAAGCTGCGGGGTGAAGCGTATCCAACCAATAAAATGGCGCAGTTGGGATTTTCAATGTTGTTGGCAATGTGGTGTTTAACCCTGCCCGCATCGGCCATGCCACTGGCGGAAATAATGATGCTTGGCTGTTTTTCTTCGTTGATGGCTTTGGAGTCGTCCAGTTTGGATACGTAATGCAAGTTTTTGAATGCAAACGGGTCGCCGTCTCTGGAGATATAATCCAATATTTGGGGGTTGAAACTTTCGCGGTGGATCGACATCACTTGGGTGGCTTTTACACTCAGGGGGGAGTCTACATAGACCTTGATGGCGGGCAATTTGCCGACGTGTTCGAGTTGGTCTAGCAGGTAAATGATTTCCTGTGTTCTGTCAATGGAAAAAGCTGGGATGATGATCTTTCCCTTTTTTTCAACGCATATGTGTTGAATTAATTCGAGCAAGGGTGCTTTGGCGTCTTCGCTGGGCAGGTGCTCGCGGTTGCCATAGGTGCTTTCGCACAAAATGTAGTCAGATTGGGGAAATGGAAAAGGGCCTTCAAGGATTTGATCGTTTGGACGGCCGATATCTCCTGTGAATGTGACGGTAATGGTTTTGTTGTTGATGGTTTGGAGCGACAAATGAATGCAGCCACTGCCCAAAATGTGGGCGTTGGGAATCATTTGAAATTGGCATGTTTCATCCAAGGGAAACCAGGTTTCATCAGCAACAGTTTCCATTTGGGAAAGGGTGCGAACAACATCCTTCTCCGTATACAGCGGTTCGATCGCGGCTTCGCCGCGAGCCACCCTTCGTTTGTTCACCCGATTCAAATCCGATTCTTGAATATGCGCACTGTCGAGCAGCATCATATCGCACAAATCTTTGGTGGCACTGTTGCAATAAATCGGACCCGAAAACCCATCTCTCACCAATCGCGGCAACAAACCGGTGTGGTCGATGTGGGCGTGCGACAAAATAACACAATCGATGCTGGATGGGTCGAACCCCCAATGCCGATTCAATGCATCGCCTTCGGCGCCTTCCCCTTGAACCAGGCCACAATCGAGGAGGATTTTTGTGCCTAAACTGCTGGTGATTAGGTGTTTGGATCCGGTAACCCGCTGAGCGGCACCGAAGCAAGTGTAGGTTGGATGTTGTAGCATAATCGCTAAAAATTTAAAAATACATCGCAAAGCTCGCTTTTACACCCACATTGCGATAAGAATTCACTTCCAAATAGGTCATTCGCCAAATCAAATCGATGCGAATGCACTTAAAGATATTCTCGATGCCCACACCCACTTCCCAATACGGTTTTTTGTCGAACGTTTTGAACTGTGTCACCGGCTGCCCCTGCCAACTTTCGGGAATCAACAAGCGATTTTTCTCTTGCAATGTTCCATAAATGGCTTTGGTAGAAACGACTTCGCGAAGCTTGAAATGGTTGAGTAGCGGAATTCGGTTGATGACATAGCCGTTGAAATGGTGCTCGAAACTCAGCTGTAGACTTTTGTCGGAGACGAATTCAAATATCCGCATCTGATTGTACGCATTTTGGCTGTACATGAAGCTTTGGTTTCCCACATAAACCGTGAGGAGGGGGTAGGGCAACAGGCCAAAGACCTGGGAATAGTCAACCCCAAAAATACTTCTGCCCATGATGCTCCAGGTTTGGTCGTATTCATAACCCAGTTGCAGCTTGGTGTAGTTGTATTGGGATCCTAGCAGACCTTTGATGCCTTGTTGCACGTAGAGCGAATATTTGGGTCCTCCAGCGCTGAATGTCATGCGGTCGTATTCAGTTCTGATGTCGTAACTTTTCGGGTGATAGAACAATCGGAACGAAACATAGGAATTGGTGATTTTGTTGGAAATGCTCCCAGAATCGGTGTTGGGGTAGTTGGAGTAGTAAGCAAATCGGTAGTTTCTCACATACGGGAAATTGTAAATGCCGTGAAAGGCACCCGCGGTAATTCTAAGTCCGGGACGTAAATCGGTGCCCAAATTGATTTTGCTCTGTCGAACCAAGGTGATGTTGTTAGAGCCAAAGAGGTTAAACGCGGTAAACAGACTCTGCGCGTATAGTTCATTGTCGGTTAGTCCAATCAATTCCGTGTCGTAGGTATGCGACAAACTCAATTTGGTGTAATACGTTCGGTTGAGAATGACATCTGTTTTAAGGCCATATTTCAGGGCTTTATCGCGGAAGCCATAGGCCAAAAATCCGGTGGTTAGCGAGTTTTTCGAGATGGCCGGGGTGGTTCTGAAGCCCATTTTCATCCGGTATCCTTCGTACGGGTTCCAGCTGGCGAGGGTGTAATAAGGGCCGAAATCCATTTTGCCCACATGTTGATATCCATCCACCAAGAAATTGACCAGATCGATGTATGATTTTACCCTTGGCAAACTGTTTAGTGTGTCGATTTTTCCGGCAATTCTGGCTTCTTCTTTGGATTGTTTGATGTGGGCATGGGCCGACCAAAATGTATCCGCCATGAGGTTGGCTTCGGGTGCAATTTGAATTCGGTTGTCGAAAAATCGGGGAGGAAAATCCATGCCATAACGCATGTTTTTACACGACAGTACATTGGTGGCTACCATCCCCGCCGCTTGTTCAGACAGCTCGCCAATGTCGATCATTACCCGGGCTTTGGTACAGAAATAGGCACCGAGTGGGGTGGGTTCGTATTCTTGAGAGAATTTGAGTTTTTCAACGTAGTTTAGGTTAGAGGCCCCGGTGATTTCGACGCTCAACCGCACGATGGCTCCTGAAGTGTCTTCGATCCAGATAAATCCGCTCAGGGCCAAATCTCTTGGGTTTTTGGGTGTGACTTGGATTTGAAATAACCGCCGCGGTCCCAGTTTGTCGACATTCACCAATTTGTAGTCGTAGATGAGTTCTGCGCCCGGACTAATGGGCGTTGGGATGCCTTTGTCTAAGACCACCAAGCTCTCATCATAGATGTTGTAATTGGTGAAGGTATTGCCCATCATTTGTCCGATGAAGGTACCATCGGTTACCCCGATACCGCGGATGCGGGTGGCTTTCACATATTCTTTGGAAAGTCGTGGGTTGCGCTGGAAACTAAAATCGCTCAAAACCTCCGAGAAAAGTACGGGCAAAATGGCTTTGTTGCTATCGCCTGTGAGGTAAGAAATTGTATCGAAATAGCTGCCCACCTCTGTGGCCAATTTGGTTTTTTTCAGATTCTTGGAGATGTTGTTGATGGCAACGGTTGTCTTTGAAAAAACCTCACATTCGTAACTTTTGATCCGATCTGGGCTATTGGCGGAACGATTTTTTTGCGCCAAGTTCACCCAAATCATGGCGGGGTTGATACCCAGGCGAATGCTGGCACTTTCAATGCGGTCTATTTTTCGTTTGAAATAAAGCTGCATGGGAAGGGTTTTAACCGTATCCAGAAGGATGGTGATGGTTTCATACCCCATGTACACAAATTCGATGGTGTCTGAGGGCCAAGGGCGATAGCCCACATCAAATTGACCTTCGAAATCTGTGTAAATACCCAACGAGGTGCCTTTATAAAACACGTTGGCATAGGCCACGGGTTCGTGGGTTTCTTCATCCCAAAGCACGCCGTAAATAGGTTTGGCGGGCTTGGCAATGTTGCTATCGAGGGATGGGTTGTGATTGTCGGAAAATTTCGCGTTTGCTGGCGTAGCGAAAAATGTGAAAAAGCACAACAATAAAACGAGGGGGATTGTTAATGTTGATTCCCAACGGGTTTGATTTATTGGACTTTGCGCGATTTGCATTCTTACAAATTTACACAATTTGAAACGTGACTAAATAGAAAAAGTCACCATTTCTGATGACTTTTCTTTTGTTGTAGCGAAGGGGGGGATTGAACCCCCGATCTTGGGGTTGGTAGTATTGTGGTGTTTTTCCAATTCCGAATAGGCAATTTGCAATTTTCGCAAATGCAAGAAAATCAGTACGCTATAATTATATTGCAATTCCTATGTGCTTGTGATAGCTTCGTAAATCATGAAGTTAAAGGCATTTTAAAGACAACGACAGCATGAGAATCTGGAAGACATTGTTTTATTTTCTATCAATTTTACCATGGACATTTATTGCGTCACTATTGACATTTTATTTCAAGGCGGGACAACTACTGGGACACGCACCATCATACAATAATCCAGACCCTAAAGAGCTTGACATTTATAAGGTCTATGCCCCATATGTATACGTGACAGCGGAAATGTGGCTTTGCTCATTATTGGTTTGGTTTGCATTGGTAATAATTTATTTGATTATTATGAGAAAAAGAATCGAATGGACACCTGTAGTAATGAGCGGAATAGGACAAACTTTTGGAATTCTATTGTTTTTGTCAGGAATAAATGAATGGTTTATTGACTGATATGAAATAACAGGTATGACAGGACAAAAAACACTTTGCGGCAGCTTAAAAGACCGACAACAATGAGGTTTAAACAAACATATTTTGCTATTTTATTCGTTTGCGTCTTGACAGCTTGTTCTAACATTAACGGTCAAAAAAATAATAGCTCAGCGGAAACAACCGCAGACGATTTAAAAAGTCAATCAAGTATTGATCAACAAGTTCAAAAGACTATAAAACTTGATAACGATTTTGAAATTAAAGTTGGTCAAAAAGAAGATTTTGAAAAGTTTGAGACCTTTACGCTGTTTATCTTGACACATAAAAACAAACAACTTTACCTTGACACTTCTTTAACTGAATATGAATTTGGCGACAAGTTATATCCAATCGTTCGACAGCTTGACAATGAAACCTTTGAAATTTTAGTTGAAGTAAACGACCGACCAAACAAAAATTACCTAAAATATTTTAAGGTGCATCAAGACAAAATAGTGAGCTCAGAAAAGTTGCCGACATTTATTTCAAAATCATCAAACCTTGACACTGACGACAATTCGGAATTTGCTGGTTTTTGGGACTGGGGAGAAACTTCGGGCGACAACGGTTCATTGGTAGTTTATAACCCAATAATCTATTACGACCTAAGACCAAGCTGTATGA
>JBJTNN010000277.1:0-4152 GCA_046074125.1 Bacteroidota bacterium | reverse complement strand
GATTTTTTGCAGGGGCTGACGCACTTTGATTTTCTCTTTTTTGCGCAGGCTCAGCACCAGGCTACACACTTGTTGTGCCAGGGCCATGGAGTGTTCCAGGGTAGGATTCACGGCGGCGGTATTGGCTTGGGGCCATTGGGTGAGGTGCACGCTGCTGGCGACATTGCCTTGGGCGATGCCTGCGGTATTGAGGGCGCGGTACAGCCAATCGCTGAAGAATGGGGCGATGGGTGCTGTAAGTTGGGTTACGGTATTGAGGCAGCGGTACAGTGTTTCGTAGGCTGCTTGTTTGTCGGCGTTGAGTTCGCCTTTCCAGAATCTTCGGCGCGACAGGCGCACGTACCAGTTGGAGAGTTGTTCACCCACGAAATCTTCGATGGCTCTGCCGGCGCGGGTGGGGTCGTAATCGTTCAGGGCCGATTCCACTTCAATCACCAAGGAGTTCAATTTGCTGAGAATCCATCGGTCCATCTCACTAAAATGGATGGGATCCACGGGGTTGTTGGCATCGAATTTATATTGATCGAGGTTGGCATAGATGGCAAAGAACCCATAGGTATTGTAAAGGGTACCGAGGAATTTTCTTTGCGATTCTACCACACCGTCCATGTCGAACTTGAGGTTATCCCAGGGCTGGGCGTTGGTGACCATGTACCATCGTACAGCGTCGGCCCCATATTTGGCTACGGTTTCAAATGGGTCGATGGCATTGCCGAGGCGTTTGCTCATTTTGTTGCCATTTTTATCGAGCACCAAACCGTTGGCGATGACATTTTTGAAGGCGACGTCATCGAACAGTAGGGTGGCGATGGCGTGGAGGGTAAAGAACCAACCGCGGGTTTGGTCAACGCCTTCTGCGATGAAATCGGCGGGGAAGTTCTGCTTAAAGGTGTCTTGATTTTCGAAGGGTGCGTGCCACTGGGCATAGGGCATTGCGCCACTGTCGAACCAAACGTCGATGAGGTCGAGTTCGCGCGTCATGGGCTTGCCGGAGGGACTCACCAGGGTAATGCGATCGACGTAGGGGCGATGCAGGTCGTTGGTGAGTTCTTCTGCCGATTGGTTGAGGCCGAGTGCTTGGTTGGCTTTGGTGATTTCTTGGTTGAGTTCAGCGATGCTACCGATGCAGATTTCTTCGCTGCCGTCTTCGGTGCGCCAGATGGGCAGGGGGGTACCCCAGAAGCGAGAGCGGGAGAGGTTCCAGTCTACAAGGTTTTCGAGCCAGTTGCCGAAGCGACCTTCGCCGGTGGAGGCGGGTTTCCAGTTGATGGTTTTGTTGAGGGCTACCAATCGATCTTTCACTGCGGTGGTGCGCACAAACCAACTTTCCAGGGGGTAATAGAGGATGGGTTTGTCGGTTCGCCAGCAGTGGGGGTAGGTATGCTCGTATTTTTCAACTTTGAAGGCTTTGTTTTCGAGTTTGAGTTTGATGGCGATGCGCTCATCCACGCCGAGGTATTTGTCGCGCCCTTGTTTTTGGGCTTCGGCGGTTTTTTCTTCTTCGGTGAGGTAGGCTTCTTTGACGTATTCGCCGGCAAAATCGGTAACGCAGTCTAGGAATTTTCCTTTTTTATCGACGAGTGTGAGTGCGCCGATGCCATTTTCGCGGGCTGTTTTAAAATCGTCGGCTCCGAAGCTAGGGGCGATATGAACGATACCGGTACCGTCTTCGGTAGATACGAAGTCGCCAAGCACCACTCGGAAGGCTTCGCCTTCCTCGGGTTGGGCGTAGGGAAGGAGTTGGTGGTAGTGGGTACCGGCCAATTCACTGCCTTTTTTGGTGTTGATTTTTCTCCAGGGCAGGATTTTTTGCTGTGGGGTATAATCTTCCAGGGGGGCTTCAGCGCCTTCGGCGCTGAAGTATTTTCCTACCAAGGCCGATGCCAAAGTCACTTTGATTTTCGCACCGGTGTAGGGATTGAAAGTCTCAATTTGGTCGTAGTCGATGTCTTTGCCTACCGCCAAGGCCGTGTTGCTGGGCAAGGTCCATGGGGTGGTTGTCCAGGCGAGAAAATACTCATCCTCCGTTCCTTTTACCTGAAACTGCGCCACGATGGTGGTGTCTTTTACGTTTTGGTAGGTGCCGGGCTGGTTCAATTCGTGGCTGGAGAGACCGGTTCCGGCCGCGGGTGAGAAGGGTTGAATGGTATACCCTTTATACAAGTAACCTTTTTCGTGCAGTTGCTTGAGCAGGTGCCACAGGCTCTCAATGTAGTTGTTTTCGTAGGTGATGTAGGGGTTGTCGAGGTCTACCCAGTACCCAATTTGCTTGGTGAGTTCGTCCCAACGGTCTTTGAACATCAGTACATCGGCCCTGCACTCTTTGTTGTAATCTTCCATGGAGATTTTGGTGCCGATGTCTTCCTTTTTGATGCCCAAGCGCTTTTCTACTTGAAGTTCGATGGGGAGTCCGTGGGTATCCCATCCGCCTTTGCGGGCAACGCGAAAACCTTGTTGGGTTTTGTATCTGCAAAAAATATCCTTGATGGCGCGGGCCATCACGTGGTGGATGCCTGGCATACCATTGGCGCTTGGCGGTCCTTCGAAAAAGGTAAAGCTGGGTGCATCGGCGCGTTGATCAACGCTCTGTTGAAACACCGATTCTTGCTCCCAAAAAGCAAGGATTTCCGCTTCAATTTGCGGCCAATTCAATTGTTTGAGTGTAGGATACATTCGCAGATAAACTGAAAAAGTACAAATTTACTGAATTCCTAGGGAATCAGTGGCGACATAATCAATTGGTGCAGAAGAACCCCAAACTTTAGTCAGTGACTATAATTCTATCTTCGATTTTGGGGTGGTAATTGCCATTGTATAAATCAAATATTCTTTTTACACTGTCTTTGTTTCCAAGTTTGTCGGTGATGTAAAATTTATGCGAAAATATGGCTGTTCCTTTTGCGGAGAGGGTGCTTTTTTTTGTGTATTCTTGGCCCGGTAAAAGGGTTAAGGTTTTAAATTCTTGATAATAACTGTATCCACTAATCTCGTAATTGAGGGTGACGTTGATTGAATCTGATTTTTGGTTTACAAGTGTAACCACGATGTTTCTATCGGGCCGCGTTACTGGCTTTTCGGGCTCACACGACACAAGTCCGAGTCCCATGAGTATCGCAAGCAGAAAAAAGGGTATAGAGAGAGATTTCATGGGCTTTAGATTTTATATCGGAGCGATAGTCCAAATGAATAGATGAAGTATATCGATTTGATGGTTATGGCTTGCTTGACCACATTATCGCGACGGTAAACCATGATGGTTGGTGATATTTTTTGCGATGATAGGATGGTTTCGTCTTTGATGTAGTCGCTGTAACTGGGAACCGATGAAAAACGGGCCGATGCGGCTATTTCTAACCTTTTTTTGAGGGGGTAAATCAGCTGCGCATGCGCTTCTACGGGTACGAAAGTGTATTTTTTATTATTTACAGATGTGTAGGCTTCCTCAAGGTATTCTTTGGCAGGCAGAGGTTTGTTCTTGTAGGTTGAAAAAGTATCGATGGCGTTGGTTCCATGAATTCTTTTGGTTACCCCAACACCCAATCCGCCTCCTATTTCTAAAGTGCCTTTTTTAATGGGACGTAAGAAGCTGATTTCGTTGATTACATACTGACTGGTAAGTTTGGGATCTACCTTGGTGTGGTAGCTATAGCCCCATTGATAATGTGGATTGGGTTGAATATACAGTCCTGCGGAGCGCCATATACCATTGTTTAGTTCGTTGGGGACGTTGGCGCGGGCCGTTTGCTCGAACAGTATTTTTCGGCGATTTTCATGGGATAGCCCAAATTCCTGGTTGAACGCTACCACGTATTGATATCTTCGTCGATAATGGGCATTTAAAAATGCCGTTGGGTGGGGGTTGATGGGTGGTGTCAGCGCAGAAGGGTTTGGATTCGAAATGGCATTTCTGGTTTGAACGGAATCCAATTGAGTGATTGAGAATGAGACCGGAACGATGAATTTTGCGTGACGTAATTTGTAGTTGAAAGCCAGCAAGATGGGCATGGCTTGTGCTTCTATGGACGTTACTACATATACAAAAACCACAGCGATTGCCTTTTTGTCGGGTCTGTCTGTTTTTGCCGTGGACAGCAAATACAAGGTAGGGGCTGTTATTGTGGTTGTGAGAGAAAACGGATAAGCCAAGAGTTT
>JBJTNN010000276.1:0-5846 GCA_046074125.1 Bacteroidota bacterium | reverse complement strand
AAAAAGTAGCAGGGCGAAAATCCAACGAAGCGTTTTCATGTTAGTTAAGATTGGTTAGGGTAAAATTACGGGTGGCTACGGTGCGAAAATAGGACAATTGTCATGGTTAGACAGGACATTCCTTAGGGAGATGTTCCACAGTTTGGGTGGTGAGTCCAAATTATCACTCAATGGAGAGATCCCAAATTCTGATGATTTTATCATCCCCAGCGCTTGCAAGCAAGCGCCGCCCCCCCGAAGAATCTTTACGGTCAGCATGATCACCCAACCACGCCAAGGCATTCACGGAGTGGGTATGACCAAAATTTGGGAATTTCGATCGGTCAACCACCTTCAACAATGCATTATTCTGAGCGTCCCAGATTTTGATCGATTTGTCCATCCCACCACTGGCCAACCATCGTCCCTCCCCTGGCTCCAACACCAACGCATGAATCGTATACAAATGGGCCTTTACTTTCTCCCTCACCCCTCCATCGGCCCCAAACCACCACAACAACGCATCCCTACCACCACTCACCAATGAATCATCGTCCATCTTCGCCAAACAAAACACCGAGGGCTGATTGGCCGTTCGCACCGAAAGCACCTCGCCCAAGGCATTCAATCGCCAAACCACCCCATCGCTGCCACCGATCAAACCCTCGCTCCCAATGCAACACCGAAGGCTGCGCTCACCCAATTTGAGGCGAGAAACCACTTCAAAAGCATCGTCCAAAAACACCAACTCCCCGTTTCCCAAACCCACAGCAATCCTGCCATCCATCCATCGCGATATAAAAAACACTGAACTCGTACCCAATTTCATCATTCTGGGCGATGCCCCCACCCCCAACTTAAAAACCAAACCGCCTTGCGTCCCCGCCCAGATTTCGCCATCTACCCCCTCCATCAAACAAAAAATAGGCTCCGGCAATTGCGCAAACAACCTACCCACAACCCCAGAATCACCCAACATCCCATCCAACGGCACCGACCACTTAACCACCGCACCGTCCCCGCCAGCACTCACCAAAACCCGCTCCCCTTCACTCCAAAAAAGTGCATAAACCCCTTGTTTATGTCCCTCTAATTTCGTATATTCTTTTGCGAGTATCTTTGTAGCCATGCCCATTGAATTGCGTTGGAATTGCCATACCGGAACTTGCCTTACCCTTTGGCATATTACCGAACATCGCAACCAGCTTGCGCAAATGTACAACCAAATTTGGGGCGACCATGCCAACCCACAAACCACCGAAAGTGGCAGCCCGCACAAACTCGCCGCGCGCAACCTCATCGGCACCGAATTTCCCGCGCACCAACTCGTATTCTCTGAGCATGGCAAACCCCTGCTATCGCCCCACTCTGCCCATATCAACCACAGCCATGCCGGTGATTTCGCCCTGCTCGCCCACCACCCCCACCTTTCCGTGGGTGTAGACATCGAACAGATTAGGCCCCAGCTGCTGCGCATCTATCCGCGATTCTGTAACAGCCAAGAGCAAATGTCGCTCGGACCCAATCCGCCCCTGGAATTGTTGCTGCTGTTTTGGTGCGCCAAAGAGGCCATGTACAAAGCGATTGGCGAAAAAGGCACCGACTTCCGTTCACACCTGCAAATCACAAAGTGGCCGTTAAACAACGACCCTTTCAAAGATGCGTATGATTCAGAAGGACAGTTGGAAGCCCAGATATCGCTTCCAGGATTTGAACAATCGTGCACATTGAATTTTAAACGTTGGGATCAATATGCCGCCGTTTGGGTAGCACTGCCCAACCCCTAGTCTTCCTGTACGGCTTTCACCGAAAAACTAAATACAGACCCAGCCCCCTCGGTGCTGATGACGCTGATGGTCTCTCCATGGGCTTCAACGATGTGCTTACAAATGCTCAATCCCAGTCCGCTACCACCCGTAGCCCTGTTTCGATGTTTGTCAACCCGAAAAAATCGCTCAAAGACCCTTCCCAAATGCTCTTGCGGAATACCAATGCCGTTGTCGGCCACTTCCACTATCACCTTCGCACCGGTGCTGCTTAGCCTGAACCGGGTGTTGCCATTCTCGTGACCGTATCGGATAGAATTATACCCCAAATTGGTAAGCACTTGCGATATTCGTTTGCGATCGCCCAGCACCTGGTAATCCCCCGCAGGCGCGAAAACCTGCAAAGTGATGTTCTTTTCCTTGGCCTGCAACTCCAATGATTCCACGATTTCATTCACCAGTTGCAACATATCGAACGGTTGCTGATCCAATACCAAAAAGCCACTTTCATACTTGGTGATGGTATCCAAATCGAGCACAATCTGCCCCAATCGATCCGCATTTTTGTTGGCTTTCCCCAAAAAAGATTCCAACGTTTTACGGTCTAGATCGGGATCATCCAGCACCGTCTCGATGTATCCTTGAATGGAAAAAATGGGCGTTTTAAGCTCGTGAGCCACATTGCCGATATAGTCTCTGCGATAATTTTCCAATCGCTGCAATTGCAACAACTCTTCCTTGCGCGTATCGAACAAGGCCTTTAATGCCGCTTCAATGTCTTCGTAAGTATGCGATACGGTCTCCTCTTCGTCGGGATTTTCGTCTGATATCATTTGCTGTAATCGCCGCAGCAATTGCTTTTCCCGGCGCAACCACAACAACCCCACCATCAAGCCCAACAGCACAGTAACAATCCATAGAATAAAGAAGGCCTGAGACGACATCCCCAAAGTGGTTAGCAGCTGAATCAACAAAAAACTCACGGGTTGCAAGATACGCAAACCGAGGTTTACAAGTTGTGAAAATCGCATCAAGTTTCCGTGGTATTTTTGTCGTTCATGCATTGGCCAGATCATTCACAACCCGACGAACTTCCTCCGTATTTGGACAAACTCAACCCTGCCCAGAAGGCGGCAGCCATGCAAACGGAAGGACCTGTAATGATCATTGCCGGTGCGGGATCAGGCAAAACCCGCGTGCTTACTTTTCGCATGGCCTACCTGTTGCACAAAGGCGCTGAACCCTTCAATATTTTGGCACTGACCTTTACCAACAAGGCCGCCAAAGAAATGCGTCATCGGATCGAACAAGTGGCCGGCGCGCAAGCCAGAAACTTGTGGATGGGTACGTTTCACTCCGTGTTTGCCCGCATTTTACGTCAGGAAGCCGACCGACTCGGATATCCCTCCAACTTCACGATATACGACAGTGAAGACAGCAAAAACCTACTGAAGGGGATCATCAAAGAAATGAACCTCGACGACAAAATGTACAAACCGTCGATGGTCTTGGGTAGAATCAGCATGGCCAAAAACAATTTGATCGAGGCCAAGCATTATACCGACAAAGAAGACCTGATGAATCAGGACAAAGCCGCCAATCGCGCGAAGTTCTCTGAGATTTTTACCGCCTACACTAATCGGTGTTTTAAGGCCAGGGCGATGGACTTTGACGATATACTGCTCAACACCTACAAGCTGCTGAACAACCACGTGGATGTCTGTAACAAATGGCAACACAAGTTCAAATACATCATGGTGGATGAGTACCAAGACACCAACCATGTTCAGTATATGATCACCCGAAAATTGGCTGCCGTACATCAAAACATCTGTGTGGTGGGCGATGATGCGCAGAGTATTTATGCTTTCCGCGGGGCCAATATCCAGAACATCTTGAATTATGAGCGCGACTACCCGGATGTCAAAACATTCAAGCTGGAACAGAACTATCGATCTACCCAGAACATTGTCAACGCCGCCAGTTCCGTGATCAAAAACAACCAAAAGCAGCTGGAGAAAAATGTGTGGACATCCAACGACATTGGTGAGAAAATAAAGGTGGTGAGAAATGCCACCGAGGGAGAGGAAGCGCGCAGGGTGGCCGATGCCATATTCGATGACAAGATGCACTTGCATTTGCCCAACAAGGCCTTCGCCATTCTCTATCGCACCAACAGCCAAAGCCGCGCTTTTGAAGAAGCGTTGCGCCGACAAGGCATTGATTATCGCATTTATGGGGGTATGAGCTTTTATCAACGGAAGGAAGTAAAAGACCTCATTAGTTATTTGCGCTTGGTGATCAACCCCTCTGACGAAGAAGCCCTGAAGCGGGTGATCAACTACCCGGGCAGGGGCATTGGCGACACCACCATCAACCGGATCGTGGTCAAATCCTCCGAATTGGGGGTTCCACTGTGGGATGTTGTTGCCTCGGCGGCAAGCATTCCGGAGTTAGGGGTTAGCGCCGGAAAAGTGGAGAATTTCGCCATGATGATTAAGAGCTTCCAAACGATGCTCGACTCACACAATGCCTACGACTTGGCCATGCACGTGGCGAAACAGACCGGTCTTTTGAAACTGCTATACGATGACAAATCGGTAGAAGGCGTTTCTCGGTATGAAAACATCACGGAATTGCTCAATGGTATACAAGAATTTGTGGAGGACGATGAAAGTGAAAAAGAGAAAACCCTGGCGAATTTCTTGGAAGATGTGGCCTTGTACACCGATGATCAAAAAGACAAAGACCCAGACAGGGATTGCGTTTCCTTGATGACAATTCACGCGAGTAAAGGATTGGAATACCCTGTAGTTTTCATTGTGGGCATCGAAGAAAACTTGTTCCCAAGCCAATTATCACTGCACAGCAGAGCGGACCTAGAGGAGGAACGACGGTTGTTTTATGTGGCCATTACCCGTGCGGAAACCAAATGCTACCTCACATTTGCCACATCCCGGTTCAAATATGGCAGTTTGGTACCCTGTGAACCAAGTAGGTTCATTCAGGAAATCGATCCTCAGTACCTTGACATGAGCACGGCATCCATGAAAACCGCCTCTCCATTCAGTGGCGCCGGAGGGCCAGATTTTTCAGGGAGTGGCTACATTGGCGGACAGTATGCCAGCAGAAAAGTGGAAGACAAACCCACCAAAACGGCCAAGTTGTTCAGCGCAAGCAAGCCACCCAGTCCGCCCGTCCCTCCGGCCGACCCCAACTTTGTTGAAGGGGATATCAGCGGCTTGAAAGTGGGCGATAAAGTCCAACACCAGCGATTTGGCTTTGGCGTGGTTGCCAGCATTGAGGGCGAGTCCGCAAATGCTAAGGCCATTGTGAATTTTGACCAAATGGGACAAAAAACGCTGGTTCTGAAATTTGCAAAAATGCGGATTGTGTAAGTGGCGCCGACAAAAGCACACGGTTGTGGTGGCACCCGTGACTTCGGCGAACAAACCCTATTCCACCCGGGTTGCCGTCGTGCACAACAAAACAGCTGGGCAAGTGGTATTGGATCAAATCAGAACCATTGATAAGTCGCGTATTTTAAAATCTTTGGGCTCACTCACCACCCTAGAAATCGAACAGTGCAAACAGGTCATCAAACAGACCTACGTGGATTAACATTCAGGTCAACATCACGTATTGCACGACAAACCGGCGGCGAGGCAAAAATGATACTTCGGCGCGACCTAAAAACTCAATTATCGTTTGAGATAAATATTTTTCGACAAGACGGAGCGAACACCATCGTTGTAGTGAAAAACGAGATAATAGACCCCTTCGGGCAGCAGTGCACCGTTACATTCGGGCGCATTACAACGTCCATCCCAGGAATTTTTATGGTCGGAATCGGATCGAAAAACCACTTGTCCCCAACGATTAAACACCAACCACTCCGACCTTGGAAAGGCCCACATTCCAGAAATCAACAAACTTTCATTGTCGCTATCGCCATTTGGAGAAAATCCCTCAGGAATTATCACATCGATTTCTGGATGCAATAAAAAAGAATGGCAAAGGGTATCGGAGCACCCCAATGAATCCATCACAATCAAACACACCCTCAGCGGATCCCACGTGCTCGACTTAACATATTGATGA
>JBJTNN010000275.1:0-8925 GCA_046074125.1 Bacteroidota bacterium | reverse complement strand
CGCGGCTTGAAAGCCAAAGTGTTCTCTCAAGCAACATTGTTGGTATTCAACCGTTGGGGTCAGGTTGTGTATGAATCTAACGGAACCTACAAAAAAGATTGGAATGGCGTAGGTACAAATGGTGATACACTGCCCGAAGGCATCTATTACATCGTATTTAAATATGGATCAACCACAGTTGATAGAAACATTTACATCAAAAACTAAACGAACGAACAACCATGAAATTCATGATAAAAAATAAGTTGAAATGGGTAATGGTAGTGGCTTTGGCCACCACGGTGCCCGTGTTCGCTCAACAAGAGCAAATGTACACCCATTACGATTTCAATTCGCTTGCGATGAACCCAGCTTACGCAGGTTCGAAGCGTACTCTAGTGGCGAGTGCATTGAACCGCACTCAGTGGGCTACCTATCCTGGGGCACCGAATTATCAGAGTCTAGCACTCCACTCTCCAGTTTCTCAAGCACCAGCGTTCAGAGACTTTGCCGTTGGTTTGAATTTTCAAACGGGCAAGATTGGAAAATTCGAAGTGGCTTCTCCTTTCTCTGAAACTGAGTTTGCGGCCAACATTGCTTACAATAAAGAAATAGCAAGAGACTTGAGATTGGCCGTTGGATTGAGATTGGGGGCCTTTAATTATTCTGCCGAATTGTCTAAACTGAAAGTGCAAAACCCCGGTGACGTTACATTTAATAACAATGACTACGCCATCACAGCGCCCATGACCGGTTTCGGTGTTTACCTGTACAGCGACAAGTATTTTGCGGGTGTTAGCTCGCCCCGTATGGTGTTTATCAACGAGAGAACAGCGCCCAGCGGTGTTAACTTGGATTATGTAAGCGAGATGCACTACTATGCCATAGCGGGTGCCGTTTTTGATTTGTCAACGGACTTAAAATTAAAACCTACAACCCAAGTGAAGTTCGTAAATGGCGCAGCAATGCAAGCAGATGTGAATTTGCACCTGATCTACAAAGACTTTGGTTCAATTGGTGGATTTTATAGAACCGGTGGCGATATCGGATTTATGTTAATGGCACAACTGAATCCTAACTTTAACCTGTTGTACTCATTCGATAGCAAAACCTCTCCACTGAACGAATATGTTAGAGGTTCGCACGAAATTGGTTTACAATACATGATATCACCCAAACAAAACAGTAGGGTAAAAGTTCCACGTTATTTCTAATTCACTAAGAGCAAGAACATGAAGTCATTAAAAACTCTCGTAACCATATTTATATTGAGCTTTGGTTGGTCAACCAGTGTGCAAGCGCAGAAAAAATTAGCCAACGATATCTATACCTACAATTATGCAGGTGTAATCAATAAAAATGATGGGAAAGCCATTTCCAAAGTGGCTGATTATCCTAATCAAAGAGCATTGGCCTTCTCACATGCGCAAGTTGAGAATCATCAATTGGCCTTTGAAGCATACTCCGAGCTATTTTTAAAATTCGGTACCGAAACAGATGCATTTGATAAATTATATTACGCACTGTCTGCTCGAAAAGTAGAAAATTATGTGCTATCAGATAGTTTGATTTTGGTTCTTAAATCAACCGAATATTCTGGCAAACCGTTTTTTAATGAGTTAAACCAAGAGTTTATTGACCAAAATGCGGGTGCTGTTGAATCATATTGGCCGGAAAATGATTTTTCTGCCTATTACTCAGTAAAACCATTTACTAGCAACAGCCAGCTAGGTGAATATGCTCTGGTTCCGGATAAAAAGGGGAATGCATATTATTCAACTCATATAGAAAAAGGACTAAGAAAATCAACCTCTCTCTGGCATGAACAGCCTTATTATCAAATTTACAGAGCCCCATATTCTGACAGTTTTTTGGGTGCTGGTAAAGAAATTACAAATAATAAAGCGGTTTCTCACCAACATGTGAGTTTTGTTGATCCCAATACAGGATTTATTTATGTGACGAGAAATGCAAAGAAAAAGAATGCAAATCGCGAGCGAGTTTTGCAAGTCTATGCAATGCGTCAAAATGCAGTAACCAAAAAATGGTTGGAGATTCCATTCCAATTGAATAATACTGACTATTCTGTAGCCGATTTAATCATTTCGCCGGATGGAAGCAAAGTTGTCTTTGCTTCAGATATGCCCGGTGGTTTTGGTAAATCCGATTTATATGAAGCGCCGATTTTACAAAATGATGAGAATGGAATTAAAATCGGGGATGTGCGAAATATGGGTCCAGAAATCAATACCGCATTACGTGACAACTTTCCAAGTTATAGTGATTCTGGACAATTTTATTTTTCTTCTGAAGGACATTTGGGCTATGGAGGTTTAGATATTTTCTTCGTAGATGCTGCCACTGGTTTGGTTTTGAATGCGGGTAAACCCATCAACTCAGCGTACGACGATTTTGCACCTCAAATTCATGATCGTGATGCTTGGGGTACAATTACCTCAAACCGTGGAAGTAAAGGCTATAATGATAATTTATATTTCTTCCGCTGGGTAGGTCCTGCTGAAGAATTGGAAGAGGAAGATTCTTCGAAAGAAAGCCAAGTGATTGTTGAAGTTGTAGATGCTGAAACTGGATTGCCAGTCAAGGGGGCCGAAGTTGCAATGGATGATCTAAATGATAGTGAAATTGCTGTGAAAGGAACAACAGATGATCAAGGCGTTTATACCTTTAAAGGCATAGCGCCCCAAAATACCAATCCCAATTTGCAAGTGACATCTCACCCTTGCGGATATCGTTATGCAATTGCTGATAGTGTTGTTGATATGGCCAATGGCAATCGTAAAATTGTATTGAAAGCTAAGGCGTACAAAGTTGGTGATGATTTAGGAAAGTTGTTTGACATCAAACCAATTTACTACGCTTCTGCGAAATTTGAATTGAACGAAGACAGTAAAAAAGAGCTTGACAAACTCGTCGTAATTATGCAGGATAATCCAGGGTTGAGCGTAGAGATGGGATCTCACACAGACAGTCGTGCTTCTGCTCAATACAACCAAAAGCTGTCTGAAAACCGTGCTTTGTCTGCATATAACTATGTTGTTGCTCGCGGAGTGGTTGCAGATCGGATTGGTTACAAAGGTTATGGAGAATCAAGATTATTGAATAAGTGTGCGGATGGTGTTACATGCAGCGATGCAGATCATGCCCAGAACCGCCGAACTGAATATATCATTCGTGCGATAATGCCTTGTGGCAATACAGATGTTGTGAACGATACCACCAAAAAAGTTTCTACCCCTGATGGTTCGGTTGCATCCTCTGTTACAGAAACAGCTCCAACAAAATCTTCAGACGCAGCTTTGGCGGATATTTCCCAAACCAATATGATTTGCGGAGACGCTGATGCAGATGGTATTCCTGATTACTTAGATACAGATTCAGATAATGATGGATTGCCTGATGCCTCAGAAGGCCGTTCTGATATCGATAAAGATGGCTTCCCCAACTTCTTGGATCGTGATTCAGATGGTGATGGTATCGCCGATGGTATTGAAAGGACCGGAGACTCTGATAAAGATGGCAAACCTAATTATCAAGACACAGACTCAGATGGTGATGGAATTGATGATAAAGTTGAAGGTGTAAAAGATTCTGATAAAGATTCACAACCAGATTTCTTAGACACCGATTCTGACAACGATGGAATCATGGATCGAATGGAAACAGCTGATGATATGGATCGTGATGGACAAGCCAATTATTTGGATTTGGACAGTGATGGAGATGGAATCAATGACAGTGTAGAAGGAAAATTGGATGTTGATCACGATGGAAAGCCCAACTTCTTGGATCTAGATAGCGATGGTGATACTATTCCTGATTCAATGGAGCGTGGTAAAACTGCCACTCCTGCCGATAGTGATTCGGATGGTAAGCCTGATTATATTGATACAGATTCAGATGAAGACGGTTTGCCAGACAAGGTTGAGGCACCTGCTTGTTTGCCTGGTCAGAAGATGGATAATACACCTGTTTCAACAAATACAAACAATAACATTTCGAATATCTCTCCCGCTCCTTCAAAAGTGTTGACGACCCCGGCACCTCCGGTTTCTGTGGTTAAACCAACCCAAGGAGTGAAGGTGGAATACCGCATTCAATTTACCATTTCCAAGCAGCCAATCGCGAAGAGCACATTTGATGCAAAAGGCATTGGTTCAGTATATATGTATCAGCAAAACGATTATTATAAGTACTGTACTGATAAGGTTTTTGCATCGGAAGAAGAAGCTGCAGCCGAAAAGGCCCGCGTTCGCACTTTGGGTTATGCAGATGCATTCATCGCCGGATTCCAAAATGGCGTGCGTGTAAAATAATGCAACGAATTTAACCTGTTGAAAGAGGGGGCATAGCCCCCTCTTTGTTTTTGTAATCCCCAATAAATTCTCCGTCGATTTCCTTTAATTTAGCCGTAAATGATGGGTATATCAAAACCAAAACACCCCAACAACCAAAACATGCCCAAATGGGTTTGGTTTATTTATGTCCTCGCAGTTTTGGTTGTTTCTGTCAGGAACCTATCCCTGCCTTGGGGTGATTTGTTCGCCGATGGAGGGTACTACAGTCACTACAACAATTATATCATCTTCAAACAGTCGTTTTTTCACCTGCTCGATCTCAAGAATCTATACATTCACTACCCCCAAGAACAGTACGACCTCTTCAAATATCCACCCACATTTGCACTTCTTTTTGCACCATTTTCATTGCTTCCAGATTCTGCTGGGTATACATTGTGGACGGCCCTTAACCTTTTGCTGCCATTAATAGCGATTCAGCGATTGCAGGGTGTTTCTAATAGGGGTAAGGTTGGTTTTGCCGTAGTTCTGCTGTTGGAGGCAATTACGAGCGCTTTAAATAGCCAAAGCAATGGATTGATGTTGGGTTTGTTGTTGTTAGCTTTCGTATCATTACAACACCAAGAAACGACCAAAGCCATCATTTTCATTGCCCTTACAGCCTACATTAAACTGTTTGGAATTTTGTTTTTTGCGCTATTTCTCTTGTTTCCAAATGCGTTGAAACAATCCATCTGGCGGTTACCTTTGGTGATGGTGATGCTGTTTTTATTGCCTTTGCCAATCCTCGGTTCTGGCTTGCTACGACAATATCAAGCGATGTTCAACTTGCTAGCCCATGACCATGGTTTTTTCGTTAAATATTCGGTGATGGGATGGCTTAAGCAATGGTTTGCGTTAGTACCCAACAAAAATCTCGTGCTGATACTGGGGTTAATCATTCAAGCTTTACCGCTGTTGTATTTTGCGGTTCGATTTACGCTGTGGCGTCCTAAGTCTCTGATCAATATTAGTCCTTCAGTATTGAGTAAATTTCAATTCCTTTATGCTGGCTCATGGCTCATATGGATGGTAATTTTCAATCACATGGCTGAGTCCGCCACCTATGTAATTGCTGTGGGGGGTGCCGCGCTCATTTTTACTCAATTGTTTTTTAGTGAACATCAGCCGCCAAATTTTGAAACTTCTGCGGGCTTCCACCGTATAAGAAATGTTCGAAAAAGCCATGTGTTATGGCTATTCTGCTTGACTTCAATGTTGTTGTTTACCGTTCTAGGTCCAACCGATGTTTACCCCAAAGCCCTCCGTTTTTGGATCGTTGAAAGGGCCCAACTGAAAGCGTTTCCTTGCATCTTGATTTGGTTTATGACAACGGTTGAATTGGTTGGTTCATTAACATCAACCAAAAGTTAAAATTGTCTGTGGTTCGATAACCACGTATCCAAAGAGATTTTCCCTGGGCCCACATGCATCGCATAGGCGAAAAGGGCCATGTAAACCATCGACAGTTCTTTGTCATCGATTGGATCTCCGCTGTGCGCTCCAAAGGCCGCAACTGCCATGGTGAACATCACAAGTCCGGCTGCAAGCCGAGTGCGGTAGCCAACAACGATGAAAAGTGGTGCCACAAATTCTCCGATGACACATAGTGCCAAAGAAACCGTAGGCCCGAGTCCTAGGAAATTATAAAATTGGATGTCCTCTGCGCCCATGAGTTTTTCCATCTTCGGAAATCCATGTCGAATCATTAACAGAGAAATGAAGATGCGCATGATGAGCAATCCTCTTTCTTGATGGTGTAGTGTGTATTGCTGGTATAGTTTCGCATTGCTTCCAGAGAATAGGGCGATGAATCGATTTTTCATAGGTTTGTTTAGCGTGATTTCATTGCAAGTATAACATATTTGGATTGTCCTGCACCCCATTCAACAAAAAAGGGAGGCCAAGCCTCCCTTTTTTATGTACAAAAGTTAAATCTGTGTGTAACGCAAATTAACGACGGTTGCGGTTGTCACGACCTCCGTCGCGACCGCCACGACCTCCATCACGACCACCGCGACCTCCTTCAGGGCGGGGAGCACGCTCGCGCTCAACATAACCCTCAGGCTTCGGTGTCAATGATTTCATGCTCAAGCGGAACTTACCTGAACGTTGGTCAACTTCAACCAATTGAACAGTAACCTCTTGTCCCTCTGTGAAAACACCTTCCATGGTCGCAACGCGATCATAAGATATTTCACTGATGTGCAACAAGCCGTCTTTACCAGGCATGAATTCTACAAAGGCTCCGAAATCAGTAATGGTTTTAACTTTTCCAGTGTAAGTACCACCTACTTCAGGAATCGCAACAATGCCATTAACAATCGCTACTGCAGCAGCCATGCTATCTCCATCGTTTGACAAAATTTCTACATAGCCCTTACCATCGCGCTCTTCAATAGAGATGGTAGTACCTGTGCGTGCTTGAATGTCCTGGATGATTTTACCTCCTGGGCCGATAACAGCACCAATGAATTCTTTATCAATAACAATCATCTCAACACGAGGGGTATGAGGCTTCAATTCAGGTTTGTAAGAAGTAATGGTTTTGGCCATTTCACCCAAAATGTGCATACGACCATCTTTGGCTTGCTTCAAGGCTTGTGCCACCATCTCCCATTTCAATCCGTTGATTTTGATATCCATCTGACAAGCAGTAATACCTTCAGTAGTTCCAACCACTTTGAAATCCATATCTCCCAAGTGATCTTCATCTCCCAAGATATCAGTCAGAACGGTGTAACGACCTGATTCGTCGGTAATCAATCCCATGGCAATACCACCAACGGGCTTTTGCAATTTGATACCTGAATCCATCAATGCCATTGAACCTGCACAAACAGTAGCCATTGAAGATGAACCATTTGATTCCAAAATATCACTTACAATACGAATTACATAGGGAACGTCGGTTGGTAACATGGCTTTCAAACCACGCAACGCCAAGTTTCCATGACCGATTTCACGACGTCCAGGACCGCGGTTAGGACGTACCTCACCAGTTGAAAATCCGGGGAAGTTGTAGTGCAACATCAAACGACTATGTCCGTGCAACATCGGTGCATCCAACAATTGCTCATCCAATTTACCGCCCAATGTAACGGTGGTTAAAGATTGAGTTTCACCGCGAGTAAATACCGCAGAACCGTGTGCTGCGGGTAAGTAATCAACTTCGGTGTAAATGGGACGAACTTGGGTGGTAGAACGACCATCCAAACGACGGCCACTATCCAAGATCATTTCACGCATTTGGTTGTATTCCGCTTCATGGAAATATTTTTTCGCCAAGCGTACCATGCGCGATTCTTGTTCATGGCCTTCGAACTGCTTGCAGTACTCGCTGATGATGGCTTTGAAAGCAGCAGTACGCTCGCTTTTAGGAGCACCACTTTCAGCTACTTTGCGAATGTCTGCTGACGTTTCAGCAATAACGCGCTCACGCAACTCGGCATCATTGTCTTCGTGGTTGTATTCACGCACGGGCTTGCGACCACCCATCTCTGCCAACAATTCCATTTGGGCAGCACACTGCAATTTCACCGCTTCATGACCGAATTTTAAAGCTTCTAAGAATTCCTCTTCTGAAAGCTCTTTCAACTCACCCTCTACCATGTTCAAGTCATTGGCTGTTCCACCCACAAGCATATCGATGTCAGACTTTTCCAACTCTTCTTTGGTAGGGTTAACGATGAATTTACCATCGATTCTACCTACGCGAACCTCAGAAATAGGTCCCAAGAAAGGAATATCACTCAACATCAATGCAGCAGAAGCCGCCAAACCTACATAACTATCTGGAAGAATGTTGTCGTCTGAAGAAATCAATGTCAACATAACCTGGGTGTCGGCATGGTAATCTTCTGGGAAAAGAGGACGCAAGCAACGGTCTACCAAACGAGAAATCAAGATTTCGTAGTCTGACAAACGCGCTTCACGACGTAAGAAGCTACCGGGGATACGACCAACGGCTGCAAATTTCTCTTGGTAGTCAACGCTCAAAGGCAAGAAGTCTACGCCTTCTTTTGCATCGTAATTCGATACAACAGAGGCCAAAATCATGGTTTTGCCAACTTTTACTACGCAGCTACCATGGGCTTGACGGGCCAATTTACCGGTTTCAATCTCGATGATCTTACCATCGCCGGTGTCGAATTGTTTTTTGTGTATTTTAAACATTGTCTTATAATTTCTGAAATAAAAAGCCCCGCTTCGCATTGCGAACGGGGCTTTTCTTTAATCGTAAAAGGTTAAAAGACTGAACTTACTTACGCAAGCCCAATTCTTTGATCAACGCTCTGTATTTGAAGATGTCTTTCTTCATCAAGTAGTTCAACAAGCTTCTACGCTTACCTACCAACTTGATCAAAGACAATTCCGCACTCTTGTCTTTGCGGAACTCCTTCAAGTGCGCACTGATGAAATTGATTCTTTCAGTGAACATGGCAATCTGTCCTTCTGTACTGCCAGTATTGGTCGCAGCACCTCCGAAGGTGTTAAAAATTTCTTTCTTTCTTTCAGCAGTTAATTGCATGGCTATCTCAAATGGGAGGCAAAGATACAAAAACAATTTGAGTAAATGTGGATATTCTTG
>JBJTNN010000274.1:0-6688 GCA_046074125.1 Bacteroidota bacterium | reverse complement strand
GGATACTCGTTGCCATCTTCCCATACAATGGTCTCTTTGGTGTTAACACAACTGTGTACCAAGAAACTGTGGTCACAGCTCATGTCTTTGAATACAACTTTGCGATAATTTGAAGGATGAATATCGGGTTTCATGAGATTTTTTACTTTTTAAGGGGTGCAAATATAATGAAATGATTTAATAAAAGCAACTTATTCGCCGAGTCCAGGAATATTTGCTGGAGAATGTTGGGTGGCGGCCTCGGCTCTTCGACTGCAGTCTAGAATGGCAGCATCAAACCCATCGGGCAGCTCCAGCGGATCGGTGGTTATGCCGGTAGATTTATCGGCCAGGGCTGCTTTGAGGAAATATCCATAAATCGGCAAACTCATGTTCGATCCTTGTCCAATCAATGAGCCCCGAATCCTAACTGTAGGGTCATCGGCACCCACCCAGGTAGCACAGACCAGGTTTTTGGTGAGGCCCATGAACCAACCATCGGCCGATCCTTGGGTTGTTCCGGTTTTCCCTGCGATATGTCCTTCAATGGCGAATTTGCCACCGCGGATGCGACTTCCGGTTCCGCCGTTAACCACGTTTTCAAGCATTCTGAACATCATGTAGGCTTTGCCGGCACTCAATACTTGGTCGGTTTTGGGTTGGTTGAATTCTTCCAATACGTTGCCATTCTTGTCTTCGATGCGCAGCAGGAAGGAGGGCTCTACCCACAATCCATTGTTGGCAAAAGCGGAATAGGCGCTGGCCATTTCAAAGGGCGATAACTCCATGGTACCAAGGCAAATGCTGGGAACTTTTGGGATTCTATTTTCTTCGATGCCTACGCGCTCGGCAAACTTGACCACAATTTCTGGGGCATCTTCGCCCAAACTCTTCATGACTTGGGCCGTGATTAGGTTGTCAGACAATGCCAATCCTTTGGTCATCGTCCACACACCGCCCGATTTCCCGTCGGCATTTCGGGGACTCCATTCTTCTCCATTGCTGACGAATACTGTTCGCTCTCTGGGGAATTCGGTGCAAGGCGTCATCTGGTTAATGTCGATCGCCGTGGCGTAAACGATGGGTTTGAACGTTGATCCTACCTGACGTCTGGCGCGCTTATTCACGTGATCGTATTTGAAATATTTGTGGTTCACGCCACCCACCCATGCTTTTACGTGGCCGGTTTCTGGTTGGATCGCAATGAAGCCCGCCATGAGGACTTTTTTAATGTAGGCCATACTGTCGTAGGGCGACATCATCGTATCGATATCTCCACGCCAGCTGAACACGGTCATTTTGATGGGCTTTTTTAATTCACGGATAATTTTTGCTGAATCATCGCCCAATTCCTCTGCCAAGGCTTTATAGCGCTCGGTCTTTTTTAATGCACTTTCTACGAATCCAGGGATAACCTGACGGGTGGTTACGTACCGCCATGGCTTTTCTTTGCCCCAGCTTTTGTCGAACTGCCCCTGCAACTCCGGCATGTGTGTCTGAACCGCTTTTTCGGCATATTGCTGCAATTTGGGGTTTAGGGTGGTGTAGATTTTTAGTCCACTGCGATACAAATCGATGCCGCGTTCTTTGCACCAGGGCTTGAGGTATTCGCCCAGGTAATATTTGAAGTACTGCGCCATGCCATCCATTTCTGCACTGCGGTAGTTGATTTTGATGGGGATGGCTTTGAGGAGTTCTACGCTGTCATCGGACAAGAAATTGTACTTGTTCATTTGTTCGAGGACGGTGTTGCGGCGCGACAAAGATTTATCAGGATTGAATTTGGGGTTGTAGCGGTGGTTGGCTTTCAGCATGCCGATGAGCACCGCGGCTTCTTCTACTTTGAGTTCTTTCGGTTTTTTGTTGAAGAACTCCTTGGATGCCGATTCTATGCCAAACGATATCCCAGAAAAAGGCACCGTGTTGAGGTACATGGTGATGATTTCGTTTTTGGTATAGCGCCTTTCCAATTCTACCGCGATGACCCATTCTTTGAACTTTTGCATGACCATGCCAATTTTTGTGGATGGTTTCTGAAAGCGATAGAACAGGTTTTCCGATAACTGCTGGGTGAGGGTAGAGGCGCCACCATCTTGTCCTAAGGCTGCAATGGCGCGGATGGTGCCACGCACGTCGATGCCCGAATGAGAGCGAAATCTTACATCTTCGGTGGCTTCAAGGGCTTGAAACACGCAAGGTGCGATGTCTTTGTGGGCGGTATTGATGCGATTTTCTAGGTAGAAGCTTCCGATGAGCGTACCGTCATCGCCCAGAATTTCTGAACTCAGGGCATTTTTGGGATTTTCCAAATCTTCTACGTCTGGCATATCGCCAAACAAACCGAAGGTCACCAAAATAAACAGTAAAAACACGGCGAGGGTACCGCCAATCAGGATTTGCCAAAAGCGTTTGATGAACGTAAATTGAAATTGGGGTGCTGCCATGATTCAATTGCGAATATACGCACATTTTCACACCCGAATTGGACGGATTCTGGATTACTGCTTTTCTACGAAATTTCGGTAAGCGTTGAGGTCGAGCAGTTGGGAAAGCAACAAGAAATTGGCTTCGGAAATCCAAAGCGCTTGGTATTCGTACAGCCCTTTTTCGGCGAAGTAGCTGGTAGATTTTGAAATGAAATCCACAAATTCTTTGGCCACTTCGGGTTTGGAGAATTGTGAGATGCGAATCACGTTGGTACTACCCATGGGTGTATTGGCATTCACCAACAAATTCTCAAAGGAGAACTGTTTTTTGGCAAAATCGCTCAAGGCGGCGCGGATCATGTTGGTGTTGGCGCCCTTGGGGAAGGTGAAGATACAATCAATAGTTTCTCCAGGTTTTGCCGATTGAAAAGTTCTATTTTCGGTTCCTTTGGGCGATTGAGCCTCTGCGGCTTGCGATTTTAAACGTTCGTGGGCTTCGATGATGTCTTGGGCTTTGAGGGAAATTTCCGTGCCTGGATAGTCAATCACCAACTGTTGTAGCAATTCAATGCCTTTGGTTACGTTGCCCGATTTGATGTAGCACAAGGCTTGTAGGTAGTCGAACTTGGTTTGTAATTGGTTGCCAGCAAAGTCTTTGTCGGCCCGCAATTTCAAGGTTATCGCCTCGTTGTATTTGCCGTCTTGGAAGGCGGTGAGCATGGCAGAAAAAAGGCTGTCGATGGCTTGGTTGCCGGAGTTGTTTTTGGCGGCTTCGCTCAGAGATCCCCCGGTTTCAAGCATGCGTACATAAACACTTTTGGGATGGTCGGTCAACAACTTGGCTTTCCATTGGTCGGCCTGGGTATAATCACCCGTTAATCGCGTTACTTTAATTAATTCATACAGTGCCTGCGGAATGTTTTCGCTGAGGGGAAAGCGCTGCAACAATTCCGTGAACATGCGAATGGCTTCGGGGTATTCCTGCAACCGATCCTGGTAAATTTTGGCCCCTTGAAACAGTGATTTTTCTATGGCCTGTAGTGATTGTTTTTGTGCTTTGTCTGACAATGGCAGTCCGGCGTAGTATTTTTTCTCATTTTCCGCGATGTTGTCGGGGATTTGGACAGCCGCTGAGTCGTCTGTTTTTGCTGTGGTTGTTTTGTTGTCCTTGGTGGAGGTGTCGCCCGAGGTACTTAAAGGATCGTTGCTGCTGGTTTTTTTGGCGTTGTATTTCCAATAGTCGCGATTTTCGCGAACCCCCCATATTTTTTGGAATTCTTGGGTGCTTTTACTTCTGTTTACAGCATTGTAGAAGGGGAAGGAGGCGTTGCCGGAGTTCATGCCCTGCGGTGCATCCAGGTTGTTGAGGTTGTTATTGCCAAACCCGCCGGCTGGTGGCATTCCACTGTTGTCTTTTCTGGAATCGGCCAGTTCCTTGGCTTTCTGTGCCGCTTCAGCAGCTTTTTTCTCCCGGGCTATGGCTTCCGTGATTTTTTCCGCCCGCCATTTTGGGTCTTTCGCCATGCGCAGCAGACTGTCGTTGTTGTAGACGGTCATCACTTCTTTCAATAAGTCACTCAGGATGTCGTTTTTTTGAACGATGGCCTCAAAATTGGGGTGTGATTTATCGATGATTGCATTGGCCGAGTCGTAGTAGATGGCGGCACTTTGAAACTGACGTTTTGAGAAGAAATGATCGCCCAGCGCGAGGTAAGCGTTGGTTTTGTGTTCGTTGTTGGTAGAAAGTTGGATGGCTTGGTTAAAACGCTTGTAGGCAACCGGATAGTTTTGTGCTTTCAATTCGTTGATGCCCATGTTTACGTAAATCTGACCCAAAAAGTCAATGTTTTTATCGTCTTTGAGCATTTTTTGCAGCACTTTGTTGGCCTTGGCATAGTTCTCTTGTTTTGCCGATAGGATGTCGACCTGTGCCATTCTCGCCGCAAACGCCAATTCATAGGGTGGGTTAAATCGGTAGATGGTGCCAAAATGATATTCTGCTTTGTCGTAGTCTTTGGTAAATTGATAACACTGTCCCAGCGCATAGTGCAATCGGTATTTATCCATGCGGTAATGACAAGCTTGAAGGGCTTTTTCTAGTGGCTCTTTGGCCTGTTGGTATTTGCCCAAGGTGAATTGAAGGGCTCCATAAACCCATTGGGCATCGCCTTGAAGGGCAGCGGGGAATTCTGGGTCTTTGAGGATGTTTTGTACCAATACTTCGGCGTCGATGTTTCTGCCTTTGATCGACAAGCAACGGGCAATCCACAGCTGGGATGAGAATCGAATGGTTGGGTCGGTGAAATGGCCGTTCACATATTCGAAGAGGTCCATCGCTGCGCTGATCTCACCTTTGAGGAAATAGGCTTTTCCGTTGAGTAAGTAGGCATCGTCTACCCACCTGCTTTTTGGGTGTTTATCGATCATGGTGGAGGCTTTTTTGATTACCTCGTCCATGGCGCTGCCGTTGTTTTTTAATACGTCGATGGCACCGTAATTGAACAGTACGATGGGTTTGCGGAAGTCGTCTTTGTAGCCTTCCCGCGTGGTTTCCATGGTTTCAAGCCATTTTTGTTCGGCGTTGAAGAAGGTATTGTAATGGGCCAGGGTGTTGTGCCAAGCTTTGTACGCCCAAGACTCTTGGTTGCTACAACTACTCAGGAATGCCATGCATCCGATGGATAGGGTAAAAATGAGTTTTTTCCTGGTTGCCCGCATTCTTTTGTGTTCTTTTAACGCTATTTTTGGTTTTTTATTGACCCTAGTAACAAAAATGTCAAAAACCTCACGCCGTCGCAAAATTATCGCCAATCTTCGTAACAAACATCGTTTTGTGTTAATAAACGACACAACTTTTGCAGAAGTGTTCTCTGTGCGGTTGACGCCCATGAACGTTTTGATGTTGTTTTCTAGTTTGTTGTTGGCCTTTACGGTGATTGTATTGTTGCTTTTGGCTTATACGCCGTTGCGGGCCATTTTACCCAATGTGGTTACCAAAGAAAGCAGAAAGGAAATCATGATGCTGAACCAACGGATAGAGGACATGAGCAGAACCTTGGAAGTGCAGCGCAGCAAGCAAGAGGTGCTCAATGCCATTTTGGAAGGGAAGGATGAACGGTTGGATTCTACATCGGCCAGGCCTACAAGCAAATCAGAATAGCCAGCTGATGGGTCGGTCGGATTGGGCTTTCAAATACGCAGTGTATTTCTTATATTTGTACAAACCCAAAAATCGCAAAGAATATGGCCATGTTTCAATCGAATCCCAGCAAAAACGAGAAGGTTGCCCAGTCACAGGGTATTTTGAATATTATCGGACAGGGAACGAGGATCAATGGAGATTTGATATCCAATGGTGATTTTCGCGTAGACGGTGCCATCGAGGGGAGTGTAAAGGTTGGACAGCGTTTGGTGATTGGCGGAACGGGAAAGATTTTGGGCAATATTGAAGCGGACTCTGCCACAGTAGCGGGACATATCAAGGGCAATTTAACCGTAAAGAACGTGCTTGAATTGAAACCCACTGCCAAGATTGACGGGGATATCATTACCAATAAGATGGTGATAGAGGCTGGAGCGCAGTTCAATGGGCGTTGCACCATGAATGTGGCGGTGAGTGTGCCTCCAACGGCGCCGGCGGGTACAACCAAATAACTGTTGCATGCGCGAATGGGGCAAGTATACTGGGGTGGCTTTTGAGATGATTGCTACGGTTGTCTTGTTTGTGTTTTTGGGGCGATGGGTCGATGCTCGGTGGCCAATGTCTTTTCCCGTGGGTACCTTTTTTGGGGCTTTGTTGGGTGTTGGGGCCAGTTTGTATGTAATTTTGAAGAAATTTTAACGTGAGAGAGTACAATATTAAAATCGTGGGATTGGGTGTGATGATGGCGGTGAGCACATGGCTTGCTGATTGGGTCAGCGCCAAAGTTTCCGTTTCTGGTGATGCTTACTTGGGTTTGCTGTATTTGGTTGTGATTTTTTGGTCGCTCCGATACTATGTAAGCAAGTCCAGTGTTTCCAATCCCAATCAGTGGGTGCGGCGGGCAATGACATCGAGCATGCTGCGCTTACTTGCGGTGCTTACCTTTTTGCTCATCACGTTGTTAAACAGGGGAAAAGCAGATTTGGTATTCACTTCTGCGTATTGCTTGTATTTTCTTTTGTTTTTGTTGTTTGAAATGTCCGAAAAGCGTAGTAATTTGCGCCCCGATTCAAATAATGGGCCACAAAAAGAAAATGCCTGATTTTTCTACAATCTTCACCACTTCCAGTTTCCGGAAAAG
>JBJTNN010000273.1:0-12448 GCA_046074125.1 Bacteroidota bacterium | reverse complement strand
GTGGCGGCTCTAAAACAGCGTGGACAGGCCACGGCACCGGCCTTGCAGCAAGGGGTAGATGCGTTTTCTAAGGCTTACGATATCGACCACAAATCTCAACCCATGCAGGAATTGATCGCCTCTGCCAAAGGGTGGTTGTTTTCGAAAATGGGGTGATGAAGGCGATTGGGTATTGAGTTTGGATGGGAGTGAGGGTATATTGAATATTCGGAATTGGAATTGGTACCAATTTTTGGTACTTTCGTCAATAAGATAGACATGGGTAAGAATACATCAATCTCTTTGGGAACTCATTTTGAGGAGTTTATTGAGAAATCAATAGAAACCGGACGATTTAACAATGCGTCTGAAGTGGTTCGCGCGGGGTTAAGGCTGCTAGAAGATGAAGAATACAAAGTCGCAAATCTGCGCAATGCATTGATAGAAGGAACAGATAGTGGAAGGGCGGAGGGATTTGATGCAAGTCGTCATCTGGAATCGCTCAAAAATAAAAGAGCGAACCATGGCGAATTACATATTAACAAATAGGGCTGTTGCGGATTTAACAGATATATGGGAATATACGCTTGTTGTCTGGTCGGAAAGACAGGCGGATAAATACTATGTCGAAATTATTTCTGCCATTGAGGAAATTGCACTTTGTCCCTCCATCGGAAAGGAGTATTCAAATGTGTTATCTGGAGTTTTTGGTTATCGTGTAGGTAGGCATGTTATTTTTTACAGAGAATTTGATTCGATAGAAATAGAAGTTATTCGTGTTTTGCATTCGATGATGGATATAGATGCGCATTTGAATGATTCCATATGATCATATTTCGATTTTATGTTTTTTTTCGGCGTATCACTGTGATTGTTCAATCGGTAAAATCTATTTCACTTTATTGCCATTGACCATGGAGAGGACTAAATTGCAAGACTAAAACGCAGAACACGACACAACTCACGAGAAAACAAACTGGAAGATTAGGATGTCACAATTTGTGTCCCTTGTTCTTGTTTTGTGAATATTAGATCTGATTCCATCTCATGCAACCCACACCCGAGCACAATGCAAAAATTGCGAAGATGACCTTCGCTTCGGTTTATCCCCTTTATTTGGCCAAAGTAGAGCGAAAAGGAAGGAGCAAAGAAGAACTGCATCAGGTGATTGAATGGTTGACGGGTTTTAATGATGATATGATATTGAAACTCATCAACGGAAACGCAACCTTCGAAGCTTTTTTTGCGCAGGCTCAACTAAACCCCAATGCTCACCTCATTACAGGTCTCATTTGTGGTTATAGGATAGAGGAAATTGAAAATTTGTTGACCCGGAATGTTCGTTACTTGGATAAATTGGTCGACGAATTGGCGAAAGGCCGGAAAATGGAGAAAATTTTGAGAAGCTAACATGATCCGTGTTTCGGTGAGACCGTTTTGAATAGGCAAGTGGATTTACTCGAGCAAAAAGCAATCAAAAATCCATTCTTGAAAAAAGAAATTGATCAAACCAAAGTTCTCATTTATGGAAATTGAAATCGCTTCATGGCTTTCTGATATTAAGCAAGCGATAAATGACATTCCTGAAGATTTTAACACATAGTTAAAGTGATAGGATTGATAAAGGTTTGATTCTTAAACAACACTTTTAGCAATAAATTGATATTCATGGCGTTATAGAGAAAAGCCTATGAAAAAGATATTTTATTGTTTGATGGCAATCTGCCTCATCGTCCCGAGTGCTATGGCACAACAGAATTTACCAAAAATCTATGTAACAGGTGTTGGAAAGGTGACTGTATTCCCAAATGCAGCAGAAATTACGCTCTCAATGAAATTTGTGAGGCCCACGCTGAGAGAGGCGATCAACGAAAATCAGAAGACTGCATCAGCGGTTTTGGCCATCACCAAAAAATATGTGTTAGATACCAATGAAATCAAAGTGAGTCTCATTTCAACTGATAAAGTAATGCGCTGGGATGCCGCACTGAAGAAAGAAGTTTTTGTGGGTTTTGAGTCGTCCCAGAAAATCATTTTCACGCTGAAAGAACTCGCTGCGATGCAGAATTTCACAGAGGCGGTGCTGAAAACCAAAATTTATGAAATTGAAAAGGTTTCCTATTTTCACACAGAAGGGGCGAATTTTGTGAGGCAAGCCCAAGAAATGGCTGTTGCCGATGCCTTGGAATCCACCAATCGATTGGCAAAAGCGGCTAATGTAAAATTGGGTAAGGTCTTTTCCATGGAAACCAATTCTAGTCCAACCGAAGGGATTGACAATTCAGTAAGCTCTTATAATTTTCACGCGTATGGCAAAAGCATGGGTGGTGACGGCGTGAGTTCGAGCGGACAATTGATTCATTTTACCGCGACAGTGAAGATGCACACTTTAATTGAGTAAGGCGCTATTTCGGCAAGGTTCCTTTGATGAAATTCCAAATTTCTTCACGACCTGCTTTGGTCTCTGCGCTGCTGATGAAAAACGGTGGCAATTCCTCCCACACCTCCAACAGTGCTTGTTCGATGGCGGCTTTGTTTTCTGCCAATTCTGATGCTTTTAGTTTGTCGGCCTTGGTGCCAATCAAGGCCATTGGGATGCCGTTCTCCCCACATTCGTTGATGAAACTCAAGTCAATGGCCTGGGGTTTGATGCGTAAATCCACCAACACGAACAAGCAAAACAAATTGACCCTATCGCGCAGGTAGTATTTGATCATCTTTCCAAATACCTCTCGCTGGTCCTTGGAAACTTTGGCGTATCCATAGCCGGGCAAATCCACAAATTGAATCTGCTTGTTCAATAAAAACAAATTGATGGATTGTGTTTTCCCCGGGGTAGAGCTTGTCTTGGCTAAGCCATTGCGCTGGGTGAGCATGTTGATCAAGCTGCTTTTGCCTACGTTACTCCGACCAATGAAGGCGAATTCAGGCAATTCTGTATGGGGCATATCGGCATTCTTCTGCCAGCTGCCAATGTAATCTGCGGTATTGATTTCCATGGTTTTTTGTCGCGTATTCGGTGAAAGACTTCAACGGGTTTCAGAGGGGAGTGGTGCCAATTGCGTATATTTGTAACTTTATCGTGACCACGCAAGTTAAACCCAATCCCGCCTCCGAGGCTTCAAAAAAACAACAAGTGGAGGAAATGTTCGACAACATTTCTCCCCGATACGATTTTTTAAATCATTTTTTGTCGCTCGGCGTCGATTACTCATGGCGCACGAAGGTCAGAAAGAATGTCAATGCATTCGGTGCCAAACACATCCTCGATGTGGCCACAGGAACGGCGGATTTGGCCATCGAACTCACGAAAATTGAAGGTTCAAGCATTGTGGGTGTGGATATTAGCCAAGGCATGCTCGATTTTGGTCAGGTGAAACTCAACCAAAAAAAGCTCACGAATCGCATCGTATTAAAACAAGCCGATTCAGAAAAATTGCCCTTTGGCGATCAAGAATTTGATGCAGTAACGGTGAGTTTCGGTGTGCGTAACTTCGAGAATTTACTGGCTGGATTGTCGGAAATGTACCGCGTGCTGAAGCCCGGTGGCCCCATGGTTGTCTTGGAATTCAGCAAACCCACCAATCCTGTATTTTCTCGCCTGTATTGGTTTTACTTCAAGAATATTTTGCCCTTGATGGGTAAATTGCTGTCGCGCAGCACCAACGCCTACACCTACTTGCCTCAGAGTGTGGCGGCCTTCCCAGAGGGAGAGGAATTTGCATCAAAAGCAAAATCTGTGGGCTTTTCTTCCGTTACATTTAAACCCCTTACCTTCGGAATTTGTACGATGTACACATGCGTAAAGTAATTCTTCTCATAGTGATGTTTGTGTTGGTGGGCAATTCCATGGCCCAGCCCCGCGATTACAATCGCGATTACCGCAAGCATTTTTTCTGGGGGATTGCCTTCGCCGGTACATCGGCCAAAATGAAAATGGAGCTCGATCCCGTTTTTTGGCAACGCACCGATTCCATCTCAAGTATCCGTCCACAAGCCCAAGCCGGTGGTGGATTTGGAGGCTCTGTGGCTTATCGAATGGGGAAATATTGGGAGATCAAAACGTTGACCATGTTGCAACTGCATCAGCGCAATGTGCAATATACCTGGCAGCATACGCCCGGACCTACCATTAAAATTGAAACCATATCGTTTGATATGCCACTGACGCTAAAATATCGTTCTAGCATGCCCAACAACACGCGGATGTATGTGTTGGGTGGGGTGCGCTGGTCACACGATTTTCAAAGCAACGAAGGCCTGGTGATTGGGGAGTCAAAACCCCTCATCGCCCTGAAAGCCAATACGTACTACTATGAATTTGGGGCAGGGATGGAATTTCGCCTCGATTTTGTGGATTTGTCGCTTGAATTAAAAATGTCTAACGGACTGAATAACGCATTGATAAGGGTGCCCAATAGCTACTACTCTGGCAGCTTGGCGGCCATTTACCCGCGTCTGTTCAGCATCTCATTGATGGCCCAGAATTGAATTTCGTATTACAACATAAAGATCCCTTCACCAAAGCAAGGGCTGGTGTGATCGACACCGCGCACGGACGTATCCAAACCCCCATTTTCATGCCGGTTGGCACAGCCGGAACAGTAAAAGGGGTTCATCGCAATTTTCTGCTCAACAAAAATGATGTCAATGCAGACATCATCCTGGGCAATACCTACCACCTGTATTTGCGTCCCGGACTAGACGTATTGCAAAAAGCGGGTGGCATCCATGGATTTAGCAATTGGGATCGTCCAGTCCTTACCGACAGCGGGGGGTACCAAGTGTATTCGCTCTCGGGTACAAGAAAACTGACCGATGAAGGGGTGAAATTTGCCAGTCACATCGATGGTTCCAAGCACCTTTTCAGTCCAGAGCGGGTGATGGATATCCAGCGGGTCATTGGTGCGGATATTATCATGGCTTTCGATGAATGCACGCCCTATCCTTGCGATTACGACTATGCCAAAAAGTCGATGCACATGACCCATCGTTGGCTCGATCGTTGCTTTTCTCGTTTCAATGAAACATCGCCCATTTACGGCCATGAACAGGCGTTGATGCCCATCGTTCAAGGGAGTGTGTATGATGACTTGCGCAAGCAAAGTGCTGAATATGTGCTAAAACACGACGCCAAAGGATACGCCATTGGTGGATTGAGCGTGGGAGAGCCTCATGAGGACATGTACCGAATCACCGAATTGGTGACTGATATTTTGCCTACCGATAAGCCCCGCTATTTGATGGGCGTTGGCACCCCAGAGAATTTGTTAAACGCCATTGCCCTGGGGGTAGATATGTTTGATTGTGTGATGCCAACCCGCAATGGTAGGAACGGCAATGTGTTCACCACCGAGGGCATCATCAACATCAAAAACAAACAATGGTCAGACGATTTTACGGCCTTAGATACTTGGCTCACCCCCGAATACAGCAAGGCCTATGTGCGACACTTGTTCCAGTCCAATGAGATGATGGGGCCCATTATTGCGAGCATTCAAAATTTGCGGTTTTATCTTTGGTTGGTGAGACAAGCCCGCGAGCGCATCTTGCAGGGTGATTTCCATATTTGGAAGCAGAGCATTCTCAAAACCGTTTCGCGCAAATTGTCGTAGATTGCCTTTTTGTTGCCATCCCCATGAAAATTAAAAAGTTAGACTGGTACATATCCAAGAAGTTCTTGGAGACGTTCTTTGTGACGGTGGGGTTGTTCATCATCATCATCATGGTGTTTGATGTGGCAGAAAAGCTCGATGATTTCTTGGCGAAATCGGCTCCGGTGAATGAGATTTTTACGGTGTATTACCTGAATTTCGTTCCGAGTTTGCTCAATACATTCTCCCCGATTTTCATTTTTATCTCCGTGCTGTACATGACCTCGCGGTTGGCCTCTCGCACCGAGATTATTTCCATGTTGGCCGGCGGAATGTCGCTCAAACGCATTTTATTTCCCTACATGGCCACGGCAGCTTTGCTGGCCGTGGGTAGCTATGTATTGAATGCCTGGGTCATTCCCATCACCGACAAAGCCCGTGTGCGTTTCGAAAATGCCTACATGCGCGACTATTACTCCCAAGCCAAATCAACCATTTTTCGGCAGATTAAACCCGGCGTGATTTTGTACATGGAGTATTTTAACAACAACGACAGTTCAGGGGTGGGGATCACCGTAGAAGAATACAAAGGACAGCAGCTCAAAAGTTCATTGTTTGGTCGGTTTATCCGCTGGTCGCCAGAGGCCAAAAAGTGGCGATTGGAAATGGTTTGGCAGCGGAAATTTTTATCGAATGGAAACCAAGACATTCAATATCACGCCACCTTGGATACCTTGATCCCATTTAATCCCGAGGATTTCTTTTTTCGATTGGAAGACGTTCAGAGCCTCAATCAAAACGAATTGCGGGGCATGATTGCCAAAGAAAAAATGCGGGGATCGAGCAACGTGGAATTGCTGCAAACTGAGCTCAATCGCAGATATGCTTCGCCGTTCAGTACCTTTATTTTGGTGTTGATTGCCGTAAGTGTGGCTGGACGGAAAACGCGCGGGGGACTTGGTTTTTCCTTGGCAGTTGGGATTTTTGTGATCCTATTTTTCTTGTTTTTCAGTAAGTACTTTGTTTCGTTGGGCAATTCCGGGGTGATATGGCCTTGGCTATCGGTTTGGTTGCCGAATTTGCTCTTTGTGCCAGTGGCATATTTGTTTTATCGATTTGCGCAACAATAGCCGCAAAGAATTACTCCACCTGAATCACCAATCCCTTCAGATAATGTCCTTCTGGGTGATACAAATTCACTGGATGGTCGGCGCCTTGTCCCAATCGATAGAGGATTCGGCAGTTTCTTCCGGCTTCTATACCCGCTGCGGTGACGGTGTTGGCAAACAATACATCATCCACCACTTGAGAGCAACTGAAGGTGAACAAAAGGCCGCCGGGTGATACCCGTTTCATGCCCATGGCGTTGAGGCGTTTGTAGCCCATGACGGCTTTGTGTTTTTTCGACAAACTTTTGGCAAACGCTGGCGGGTCGAGTACTACGATGTCGAATTGTTGCTCCACATCCCCCAGGTGTTTCATGACGTCTACCACCAATCCTTCGTGACTTTGGTGGGGTTGTAATTTCATGAGCGATGCGTTGTTGTTGGCCAAGTCGATGGCGGTTTGACTAATATCGGCACTGATTACTTGAGTGGCGCCGCCCGCCAGGGCGGCTACAGAAAACCCGCCGGTGTAACAGAAGGTGTTCAACACCGATTTGTCTTTGGCAAACCGTCTCAGCAGATCGCGGTTGTCTCGCTGGTCCAAGAAAAAGCCCGTTTTTTGTCCAGTCACCCAATTCACAGTAAACAATAGATTGTTTTCCTTGGCGATGGTTTCAGCGGTATCACCCAGGAGGAAACCGTCGGGGTCCACTGCGCCGTGCATGGCAGCAAAACTCTTGTTGTAAATGGTTTTTAATTTGAGGTCTTTCAGGTTTTCCAGGGCTTCGGCGATGTGGTTGATGCTGTTGTACATGCCCAAGCTGTGGGCTTGAATCACCGCGCAATCGTTGTAAATATCGATGATGAGTCCGGGTAGGTTGTCGCCCTCACCATGAACCAAGCGATAGGCGGTGGTGGGCGTTTTGAGTCCAAATCCCAGTTGTTTGCGCAGGGCCAGGCAGTTTGCCAATTTGGTTTGCCAAAAGGACGTATTGGGTTCTATGGCTTCAAAGGCCACCATGCGAATGGCAATGCTACCATCGCCCACTTGTCCGGTCCCCAGCAACCGACCTTTGTGGTCGAAGACTTGCACCCAATCACCGATATACACTTCATCGATTTCTTGGATGGCGCCAGAGAACACCCAGGGGTGCTTTCGGAGTAAACTGACTTCTTTGCCGGGCTTTAGGACTGCTTTTTTCACGGAGTGGTGCAAAGTTGGGGGAATTCCATGAAATTTGAATCATGATGTTGCGAATCCATGAAATCGTGTCGGCTTTTGAGCAGGTGGCGCCATCGCGCTTGCAGGAGTCGTATGACAATTCAGGCTTGATTGTGGGGGACCCTCAACGTGAAGTGAAAAAAGCGTTGTTGTGTTTGGACAGTACAGAGGCCGTGGTTGATGAAGCCATCGCCAAGGGCTGTGACATCATTGTCGCCCATCATCCCATCGTATTTGGCGGGTTGAAGCGATTTACCGGGGCGAATTATGTGCAGAAAGCGGTGGTAAAGGCCATTCGGCACGACATTGCGATATACGCTTGTCACACCAATTTAGACAATGTATTGAAAGGTGGGGTGAACGAACGCATTGCCCAGCAATTGGGACTGTCGGTGAAGGGGGTGTTAAGGCCCGTGGAAGTCAATGCGGACTCAGTTGGGACGGTTTGCGGTGCAGGTGTAATTGGTGAATTGGAAGAGGCGATGGAACCGATGGCGTTTTTGCATCATGTAAAATCGCGGATGGGCGCCGACGTGGTGAAGTATACCAAATGCACGGTGGGTACTGTGAAGCGGGTGGCGATTTGCGGGGGTGCAGGCAGTTTTTTGATTGGCGATGCTTTGCGGGCGGGTGCTGATGCTTTTGTGACCTCCGATGTGAAGTATCACGAATTTTTCGATGCGGAGGAGCGATTGTTGCTGTGTGACATCGGACATTACGAAAGCGAGAAATATACAATTGATTTGTTTTCTTCGCTATTGTCGACGAAATTCCCTAAATTTGCAACCATTTTTGCGGAAACTATCACCAACCCTATTGATTATTTAAGATAACATGGACGTAACCATCGATAAAAAACTCAAGGATCTGTGGAAATTGCAGCAGATCGATTCACGCCTGGACAACCTTCGTGCAGTATTGGGCGAATTGCCCATGGAAGTAGCTGATTTGGAAGATGATATCGCCGGTTTGGAGACCCGTGTATCTCACATCAGCGAGGAGATTGCGGAGTTGAATCATGAGATCAGTAATAAGAAGAACGCCATCAAAGATTTTCAACGTTCGATTGAAAAGTATGATGACCAATTGAATAACATCAAGAACAGCCGCGAGTACGATGCCATCAACAAGGAGAAGGAAATTGCGGGTTTGGAGATTTTGTCTGCTGAGAAGCGCATCCGCGAGTTTGGCCGTCAGATCGAAATGAAGGAAGAGTTGTTGGGCAACACCCAAAATGCTTTGGCTTCACGCAAGCAGGATTTGGAATTCAAGAAGGCTGAGTTGACCGAGATTGAGAAGGAGAATGCTGAGGAGATTGAGAAGATCATGGTTGAGCGCGCTGCAGCGGACGGCAAGTTGGATCCTCGCATGCACCGTGCTTACCACAGAATTCGTGGCAATGTGCGCAACGGTATTGCTGTAGCTTCTATCATGCGTAGTTCATGCGGTGGCTGTTTCAGTAAGATTCCATCTCAGCGTCATAGCGAAATTCGTGCTCACTACCGCATCATTGATTGCGAGAACTGTGGACGTATTTTGGTTGACCAATCGATTACGGGTATTGCAGCGATGGAGGAGGAGAAGGTTGAGAAGACCACCCGTCGTAAGATGCGTTTGACCACCAAGTAAGAAAATTTTTTATTGGATATGAAAAAGGCGGCCGCAGGCCGCCTTTTTTTTGATGATTTTTTTGCCCCGTACTAGGTTTGTCAACGGGTTATTTCACCAATACTACCTGTAAATCGGGCATGATTTGCGCAATTTTTTCTGGGGGTAAGTTGGTGATGTCGATGAAATAAATGGTTTTACCCTCGTCCAGGGATTGTCCGCCCATCCATTTGATGTCTTGTAGTGTTTTTCCGGCCTCGGTACGATACATTCTCACGGGCAGCAAGCAATACCACCCCTGCAAGTATCCTTGGTCGTCCAGTTTGGCTTTGGTGCGTTGCAGCGGGCCCGACAATACCTTGAAATATGATGGCGTTCCGGGGTCTTTGAAAACCATGTCTAATTTCTGCTTGTAGGTGGCTTCGCCGCCATTCGCCTTGATGATCGAAGGCATCGTGTACTTTGCATATGTGGCAGCGTCTTTGTTTATGTAAGCGCCGCTCAGTTCGTTGGCTGCAAGTTGAAAGGCAACATGCATTCTGAGACTGTCTTTGGCCAAAGGGTCTTTGATGTTGGCAGTATCGCTCAGTTTGGGTGGGGCAATGCCCGCGGCCGTTTCCGCGCCCGGTGTGGCATTCTCGTAAGGGTTGCTAGCCGGAGTTGCCGTTGGCTCTGCAGTAGATTCCTCGTTTTGGTTGCAGCTAATCAAGTTGAAGCACACCAATACGCCCATTAACCAGGCAATTTTGGCACTTTTGTGTAAGCCAGTCATCATTCTAGGTTCAAAAATAACACAAAGGGTGTCCTTTTGGGACACCCTTCGTGCATTCACTAACTATAACAAATGAGAAACTTATTTTACTTCTTCGAAGTCTACGTCTTGTACTTGGTCGCCAGCACCTGCACCTGCACCTGCACCAGCACCAGCGCCGGCACCTGCATCGCCGCCCTCAGGATTTCCACCTGTAGCGTTGTACATGTCTTGGCTTGCAGCTTGCCATGCAGCATTTAAAGCGGCACTCGCTGTTTCCATCGCAGCGTAGTTTTTCTCACCCAATGCGGTTTTCAATTCGCCCAAAGCCCCTTCAATGGTGGCTTTCTTCTCGGCAGGAATTTTATCGCCGTACTCGGTTAACTGCTTTTCAGTGCTGAATACCAATGCGTCGGCCGCGTTTACTTTGTCGGCTTCCTCCTTGCGCTTGGCATCTGCTTCCGCGTTCATTTCAGCATCTTTCTTCATCTTTTCGATGTCTTCCTTGCTTAAACCGCTCGAAGCTTCAATGCGGATTTTTTGCTCCTTGCCGGTGGCTTTGTCTTTGGCATGAACACTCAAAATACCGTTTGCATCGATGTCGAACGTTACCTCAATTTGTGGCACACCGCGAGGCGCTGGAGGAATGCTGTCAAGTATGAATCTTCCGATGGTTTTGTTGTCGCCAGCCATAGGACGTTCTCCCTGTAAGATGTGGATCTCAACCGAAGGTTGGTTGTCCATCGCGGTAGAGAAAGTTTCCGTCTTTTTGGTTGGAATGGTGGTGTTAGACTCAATCATTTTGGTCATTACGCCGCCCATGGTTTCAATACCCATGCTCAACGGAGTTACATCCAACAATACCACATCTTTTACTTCCCCGGTCAATACACCCCCTTGTACTGCGGCACCTACGGCTACAGCTTCGTCGGGGTTCACCCCTTTGCTTGGGGCTTTTCCGAAGAATTCTTCCACCAATTTCTGAATGGCAGGAATACGGGTTGATCCACCCACCAAAATTACTTCGTCGATGTCGCTGGCCGTCATGTGCGCATCTTTCAATGCTTGCTTACAAGGCTCCAACGTGCGCTGAATTAAGCTGGCAGCCAATTGTTCGAATTTGCTGCGACTCATTTTCATCACCAAGTGCTTGGGCACTCCGTCAACGGCGGTGATATAGGGTAAGTTGATGTCAGTTTCTGTGCTGGCAGAAAGTTCGATTTTTGTTTTTTCAGCGGCTTCTTTCAAACGCTGCAAGGCCATGGGGTCTTTGCGCAAGTCGATGTTCTCTTGTTGCTTAAACTCATCGGCCAAAAAGTCGATGATGACTTGGTCGAAATCATCCCCACCCAAATGGGTATCTCCGTTTGTGCTCTTTACTTCAAAGATGCCATCGCCCAACTCAAGAACGGATACGTCGAAAGTTCCGCCACCCAAGTCATATACGGCAATTTTAATGTCGCGGTCAATTTTGTCCAAACCGTATGCCAACGCGGCAGCAGTGGGCTCGTTAATGATGCGCTCAACCACTAAGCCTGCAATTTCACCCGCTTCTTTGGTAGCCTGACGTTGTGCGTCGTTAAAATAAGCAGGCACCGTGATTACGGCGCGGGTTACTTCCTGACCCAAATAATCCTCGGCGGTTTTCTTCATTTTCTGAAGGACCATGGCGCTGATTTCTTGGGGCGTGTAGTTGCGGTCGCCAATTTTTACCCGTGGGGTATCGTTGTCGCCCTTCACCACCTCGTAGGGAACACGACCGATTTCGGTGGTCATGTTGGAATATTTTTCACCCATGAATCGCTTGATCGACTGGATGGTGTGTTGAGGGTTTGTGATGGCTTGACGTTTGGCAGAATCACCCACTTTGCGCTCGCCATTGCCATTGTCCATAAATGCCACAATCGAAGGTGTGGTTCTACGACCTTCACTGTTGGCAATTACAACGGGTTCGTTACCTTCCAAAACGGCTACACAGCTGTTGGTGGTACCTAAGTCAATTCCAATTATTTTACTCATGATGTTTGATTTCTATTTGCCATGATTTAGCAATCGTTGTACCACAGCCCAAAATCCTTTTGATGGGTGTCGTAATGGCAGAAATGCTGACAAAAAGTAAGAAATGGAGCAGTAGAACCCTGCGCGGTCTGTCGTTTTTGCTGATTTAACGAACGAAATTCAATCCTTT
>JBJTNN010000272.1:0-3174 GCA_046074125.1 Bacteroidota bacterium | reverse complement strand
TACATGGCGTTGGGATTCGAAATTTATACCGCCAAGCACGTGTTTCAGCTGAGCGTGAGCAATGCGCAATCCATGAATGAATCGTTCTACATGACCCAAGAAAACGGGTCGTTTCAAACCTCTAACCTCCGTTTCGGATTTAATATCGTAAGAAGATGGTAAAGCATAGGCAACAAATGGTCGGTTGGATAAAGACATTGGTCCTTGGCACATTAACTATATTGTCGGTCCAAGTACAAGCCCAAGACGATTCCAGTTTTTCTCTGTTCGATGAGCCTTCGGCACCGGTGGCAGAGAAGGTGCAATACGCCTTTAAAACCACCAAAGTGGTGAATTTACAGAGCCTTGAATTGGTGGATCCCGGTGTTTTCGACTTTAAAATGAGCCATCGTTTTGGCGCAATCAATGGCGGAGCCACCGATTTTAACCGCGAAGATGCGGTGAATGCCTTTGGTTTTGATGTCGCTACCATTCGTTTTGGTGGGGAGTATGGCGTCAATGAAAACCTCATGGTGGGGTTGGGCAGATACAATGTGAAAACCGAGAAAGGGGTAGACGCTTACGTGAAATATCGCCTGATGCACCAAACCAGCGACAACAAAAAACCGCTGTCTGTATTGCTGTTGGGTGCCGTGGATTACCGGAATACCCGGTATAATCGCACCATCATTGGTTTTTTAGGTCCGGTTACGGTGCCTTGGGGTATTCCAGGTAAGGAGCGTTTGAATTTTGTTGGACAGGTGATCATTGGTAAAAAGGTGAATGATGATTTCTCTTGGGTGATTTCGCCCACGGTGGTGCACTCGGGTTTGAATAAAATGTACGACGGTGGAACCGAGTCTTTTGTGGGCACGGGCACTCAGAACACCCAATTTGCGTTGGGCATGGGCTTCCGTAATAAGTTGAGTTCACGGACCTCCTTGAACATGGAGTACATCCCCATTTTGAATGGCAATGGCGTGTTCTACAACAGTTTTTCTGTGGGTTTGGATGTGGAGACCGGCGGTCACGTGTTCCAGTTTGATTTCACCAACAGTGTGGGTTTGAACGAGTCGATGTTTATCACCCGTACAGCAGATCGATGGGGTACGGCTGGCGTGCGTTTGGGCTTCAATTTGCACCGTGTATTTACGGTGGTGGACCCGTCGCATTTTCAATAAGTTTTGACATCTCGCCTTGTGCGATCATGATAAAAGCCCTAAGGCAGAACGCCATACAGGTAAGGATTTTCTGTGTATTTGCCAATCAAACATTGGCTAGCAGCGGTGATAAGAAGTCGTAATTCGGTGGATTGTTCCCAGCCGGGTATGTCGGCCAGTTTGATGGCGTGCAGGGCATAGCGAAAGCCTGCTTGTTGGTATTCGGCAATGTTGGTACTGCGCCAATCGATTTGATGGGTATTGTGAAAGATTTCCTGTGAAAAATGGTGTTTTTCCGGTTTGCTGGGATTCCAGAGCGACGTTTGGATTTCGCCTTTGGCGTCATCGACTTTCACCACAATGAGGATAACGTCGTTGGGTGAGGGTTTGAATAGTTTGAGCGGGATTGTGGTTAATAAAGGGATGGTGTCGGCGGTGTTTTGGATGAATTGCGATTCTGTGAGGTGGAAATCGTCTGGAGTGAATTCGGGTGTCCGGGGTTCTGCAAGGGTGAGCCATTCTCCTCCGATCAGGAATTCGTGGGTAGGGCTATTTGGCTGGAGGCTTTCATTTTTGGATTTCTCCCGTGTTTTGGATTGGGGCAGTTGGGTTGGAGCGGTTGATGGGAACGGTTCTTGGTATCGCGATGTGTAGTTGAAATGCGATTCAATTAAGGGTAGGAGCCAGGGTTGACTGCCCGATTGAAGTCCGAAAAACACTTGGGCGCCGGGCTTTAGAGATTGAATTTGCTGGGCGATGAATGAGAGGGTAGGTCCGGCCGATTCAAAATACACCGTTGGGGGAATTTTCGAATTTTTGTGTTTATATAAGGTTTGGCCTTTGTGGAATTGGTAGTTGTCTGTTGGACCGTCGAGCCAGATATGTAAGTCGTCGTGTGTTCCCCGAGTTTGGTGCGCTTGGGTTTGGATTGTGTTGAACTGCAGGGATTGTTCCACAATGCGGTGGTGGGATCCTTTGCGTTCTAGGGTAAGAAACTGTTTTTGGTAAACGGTATTAAAAAGCAGCAGGGCAGGCAAGAGTATGGCCAGTGGTTGTGAGTATTGTTGGAATGAGTTGTGCCCTTGGTGTGTAGGGCTGAATTCTTTTCGGGCAAGTGTGATTCCGTGGGCGGCCAGCAGCATGAGAAGGGGGAAGGCGAAGTACAGGGCGTTGTTTTGAAGGATGGGTGCTCGGGTGACGGAGTAGATGTATCCGATGGCGAATACCAATAGAAATCCCAGTGAAAGCAGGATGGTGGGCTGTTGTAAAAGTCGTTTTAGCGAAACGGGTTTGGGGAGGAAGGCGATTCTGAATTGGAATTGAATGGCGTAAGCGATGGCCAATAGGAAAATGATGAGGATCGGGGTTGAATGTCCGCAAGCATGAGCAAAAAAACCTACCAAGAAATCCGCATTGGGCGGGTTGAGCCAACCGAGTCCGCCGAGTTGAAATTGGGCGAGGGTGATGGGCAGGTGGGGCAGGTAAAAGAGGAAAGCGAAGGTGAGGGGGAGGAACAGGATATAGGAGGGGTGGATTCCTTGGGTATGTGCACCGGGGTTGGGATTGAATTTGGGTTGGATGAGTAACAGGGCGATGAAGGATGCGCCGGCCGTTAGGCCGGCGAAAAAATGGATGTAGGCGGCGCCCGCCAGGGCGCCGCCTAACTTGATCGCGAACCAGCCCCAATGCTTCGGCAAAACAACCTCCCCAACCTCATTGCGGTTTTTCAACAGCCCCAACACCAAATCCCAAGCCCACAAAACAAAAGGGAGTGCAAAAACATACGGTCGGATCCACACGGCCATATTCGCCTGCCACCACATCAATCCCATCAAACACACCGACCAAAAGGCAGATTCATCGCCAAAATGTCGCTTGGCCACCCCGTGAAATTGCCACAATACCCCCAACGAAAACAGTGCCGTGAATACCCTCGGAATGAAAAAATCGGTTCCGAAATACCTTACCCATAACCACAACAGCGTTTGTAAACCCGCTGGATGTCCGTCAACCGCCACCCCGTTTTGTAGGTGGT
>JBJTNN010000271.1:0-2604 GCA_046074125.1 Bacteroidota bacterium | reverse complement strand
TTCTTGCAATCTACAGGTCCATTCACATTGCGCCCTGGACAGGTTCAACGAATCACGGTGGGTGTTGTTTGGGCGAGAACTACCAGTGGTGGTGCAGGTTCTCCTTGCATGGGTACCGGTTCAATTCGTTTGTTGCAATTGGCCAGCGATAAAGCACAGACTTTGTTCAACAACAACTTCAAAATTTTGGATGGCCCCAATGCGCCCGATATCGAAATTCAAGAGTTGGAGCAAGAGTTGGTGTTGAAGTTTTTGAATACCAACAGTCCGAAAGTTGAGAATTACTCTGAGAAATATAAGGACGCCAACAACAAAGAGCGCACCTATAAGTTTGAAGGTTACATGGTGTATCAGTTGAAAGATGCGACTGTAAACACGGGTGATTTGGAGAATATCGACAAAGCCAGATTGTTGTTCCAATGTGATATGAAGAACAACCGTGGTATGATCGTAAACAAGGTATATGATCCTAAGTTGGCGGCTTTGTTGCCAGTGGTAAAAGTGGAGGGTGCTGACCAAGGGGTTCAGCACACTTGGAGCATCAAGAATGACTTGTTTGCAACTACGTCGAATACCCAATTGGTCGACTTCAAACCTGTGTATTACATGGTTTTGTCATACGCGATTTTGGCGGATGATTCGTTGCAGGTTGACCCCAACCAATTCTTGGCTGGTCGTCGAAATATCAAAACCTACAAAGCGGTTCCTCACAAAACGGAACCCGAACAATTCGGTACTGATTTGCAATCGAATTACGGTAGTGGTCCAGTACTGACCCGTTTGGCCGGTCGCGGTAATGGTGGAAATGTATTGGAATTCACTAAAGAAACCGTGGATGAGATATTGAAGAACGGTTTTGCCAAGGAAGCTACCTACGTGGCGGGTTCTGGTCCGGTTAAAATCAAAGTTGTGGATCCTATCAAAGTGCCAAATGCAAAGTTTGAGTTTGTATTGCGCGAGAACAAGGCGTCATTGGCTTCTGGTTTGAAAGATTCAATGACCAAAAATACCAGTTGGTTCATGGTGAAGAAGGGTGCCACGGATTTGGAGAATGACACCATCTTCAGCGATACTATCATTGGTGTTGGTTTTGAGTCGGTTCAAGGTCGACGTGGTAAGAACAACAAAACCATAGAAACATTGGCCGATTGGGGTTTCAGTGTGGATGTTGAACAGGTATTTAACCCAGGTGAAAATGCCACCGCTGATCCAAGCAATGGATTTGTGGGTTGGAATGTGACATGGGAAAACAATGGCAAGCAGTGGTTAACCGCTGTTGCTGACAATGATGCTCAAAACACAGCAAACTCGGGTGCGTTGTGGCAAAACTGGATTCGTTCTGGTAGCAACGGAAGAGGCACAACGTTTGATCCTTTGATTCACGATTTCTTCAACCAAGATGGAACATCCGTTGATCCAGGCCAAGCTTTCGAGCGTATTTGGAATGGTAGAATTGCGCCTTATGGTTTGGTGGCTCGTGAAAAATTGACAGCTACTGGCAGAAATACATATGGATTTGCATGGTGGGGTAATTCTTCAGGGTTGCAGAACCCGCTGAGTGAATTGGCCAGTGTGCGAATTGTAATCACCAAGGATAAAAACCTCTGGACCCGTTGTCCGGTGTTGGAGATGTCTGATGATGAATTGAAAAATTCAAACGACGGACAAATGGAGAAATTCAACATGCGTTACGCCCCTTCTGTTGATAAGGATGGTAATCCAATTTCAGGTTCTATGGGCTTGGGTTGGTTCCCAGGCTATGCCATCAACATGGAAACCGGCGAGCGTTTGGCCATGGCTTTCTCGGAAGATAGTTATTTGGGTGGAGAGAACGGAAAAGACATGATTTGGAATCCTACCGACAAGGTATACAACGACAATGGCAACTATCCTGCGATGGGTGGTAAACACTTCGTGTATATTTTTGGAACCGGTGTGAGCGGTATCTCTCGTAACATCAAAGGTGAGCGTTACATGGGTGAGGATGAAGCGAACTTCCAACGTTTCAAAACGGCGTTGTTGCCATCAGCACCTGGTGGGAAAGTGGCCACTTTGGATAAGACACGTTTGCTTTCTCAGATCATGTGGGTGATGCCAACATACATGGCGGCTGGATACAAAATGGAGAACAAAAATGTGCCTCCAACCGATGTAACCTTCAATATTAACATCCGTAAGGCGTACACAACCTTCGACGCCGGTAATAACATCAACAACAACCGTCCAATGTACTCTTTTGATGCAGCGAGCATTGCGCCTAAAGTTTCAAACGAGTTCGGTAGAAAGAGCTTGGATTTGGTGAATGTTGTGCCAAACCCTTACCGTGGATACAGCGAGTATGAAAACAGTCCAATCGATTCAAGGGTGAAAATCACCAACTTGCCACCGGAATGTACGATCACCATTTTTGACATGGCGGGTAACTTGATTCGTCGCGTGAACAAGGCGGACAACAATACGTACTACGAGTGGGATTTGAAAAATGGAAGTAACGTGCCTATTGCCTCTGGATTGTACTTGATTCACGTGAAGACAAAAGATTTGGGTGAGAAAGTAGTTCGTTGGTACGGTATCATGCATGCCATTGATTTGGATACTTATTAA
>JBJTNN010000270.1:0-6738 GCA_046074125.1 Bacteroidota bacterium | reverse complement strand
TTTGTCGCGCAACTCCAATACGATGCGTTGAGCACTTTTCTCCCCAATGCCCTTGATGCTCTTCAATAAACCCACATTGCCGTTCAAGATGGCCGATGCCAAATCATCGGGAGCCAAACTGCTCAACATCAACATGGCCGTATTGTTTCCAACGCCAGAAACGCTGGTTAACATCCGAAACATGTGTCGCTCATCAGGGTCGGCAAAAGCATACAAATTCATCGATACAGGACTCTGGTTTTCTACTTTGAATAACAGATCGACAAATAATCTGGCTGTTTTGTGGCCTTTGATTTTTTCGTAAGTGGTTAAACTAATTGCCGCGATATACCCCAATCCCTGATTGGAAATGACCACATGGGTAGGGTTTAGCGATTCGATATTGCCTTCGATGAAATCGTACATGGGTTAGTTTGTTTGGTATTTTCGCTTGCGATAAATGTGATTGGCCACGCCAAAGAATAAAATGCTAAGCAAAGGGGCTATGAGGTTGAACCACTGCCAGTAGTCGCGTTCAAGTCGCGTTTTTTCCGTATCCAACAACCGCAGCGTTTTCTCTTTTGCCCGAATTTCGATCAACCCATTGTCGTCGATCAGGTAATCGATGCAATTCAACAAGAACTTCTTGTTGGCAAATGTGGTCTTGGTAAAGCGATCGAATCCCGTAGGGTATATTCCCCCCCTGCCGCTGATGCCGTTACGCATGATATCGCCATCGGCAATCACAATCATTTTGCTGTTTCCTGTGGGCAAAAACGGAACCCCATCGTAGTGCTTTTGGTAAATGAACGGCGACTGGAATTTGCCCTCCAACAAAACGCCCGATAATTTGCTGCCACCCCTTAACGTGCTGCGATAACGGTCGTCGCGCGATTGCATGTAAGAGGTTTCGAGGTCTACAGTCGCTGGGGCTTGCACCGTTTTTGTATAGGGCGAACTACTCAACAAGGGTGTCACGTTGAGGTCAGTTTTCGATTTCGCCGATAATGTGGCTGGAAACTGCCCCCAAATGGGACCTACGTTGCGATTGATAATGTGGGGCGAAGTGGCCGACATGAATACGGGGAAGTAATAAAAATCAATCATTTCGGGCCTTCCACCAACCGGAATGGGTATGGCATTGCAATTGGCGTCCATCAACAACGTAGATTCCAACTTCACGCCGTAATGAAACAGCGACGATGAAATGTTCTCCAACTGATTGTCCATGGCGATAATCTGGGAATTGTTTTCGAAACTGTCGATTTCGGCATGAACAGGATCTATCATCCAAATGACTTTTCCCCCTTTCATTGCGAACTGGTCAATCAAATACAATTCCGCTGGGGTATAGTCCTTGGCAGGTTTGATCACCATGAGCAAATCGTTGTTGTTCAAGCGTTTTTGCAGACTTTCAATGAGTACACTACCCATGTCCTCTGGATTGTCGATGGCTTTGAGCTTTTCAACAAAAGGTTCGGCACTTTTGGGGTCGGCCACATTCAAATTCAAGGCGTTTACATTGTAGTACTTTGACAATTCCTGGGCAAAATCGGCCACCCGATTGTCGATCATTTCTCCAGACCCATCTGCCACCGCAATGTTTTTGGATTTGTCCAAAATGCACTGCCTCAAACCATTGGCGATTTCATATTCCACATTGTCGATGGCTCGTTTGATGTTGTTATCGGCATCTAGGGCTACGTCGTGTTCATAAAAGTTGATCGCCACCGTTTTTCCCGCATAGCTCATTTCTGCCCCGGGGATGATGTTTTTGATGACGGTAGAATTGCTGCCTTCATCGTCGATATCACGCTGGTGCAGGACTCCGCGCGACTGAAAATCCTCGAGGATGCCACTGATTTCGGAGGTGAGCTTGCCCTCGAATGGGTCTATCAATTCAATTTCGATGTTCCGACCGCTGATCTCGCGAAACTCATAGGCCATGTCGCGAATTTCGTTGCGGAGGTTTTTGAAACGGGCCGACATCTCCCCATCCAAATACAGCCGGAAGTACAGTTTTTCTTTGAGTCCTTTGGCGAGTTTCTTGCTCGTTTCAGAGAGGGTGTATCGCGCTTCGCTGGTAAGATCCACGCGTTGGTAGTAAACGTTGGCCAGGATGTTGGCTACAACCACCACAACCAATAGGGTGACGAATTCGAGCAGGGATTGAATGCGATTGCTATACTTTTTCATCACCATTTTCTGCTTTCAAAAACCAACTTAGTGCCACCGAGGAAGGTAGCGATGAAGCCCAAGAAATAAACGATATCACGGGTGTCGAGCACTCCACGACTGATCGACTGATAATGGAAGTCCAAGCTAAACCATTCCAAACTTTTGCCAATCAGTTCTAACGCTTTGATATCGCCCAGCAAACTCAAAACCCCATACCAGAAGAAACACAACACCATCGAAATGATCAGGGAAACAATCTGGTTGTCGGTGAGTGAGGATGCGAACAATCCGATGCTGGCGTAACTCGCTGCTAATAGAACGAGGCCCATGTAAGAGCCCCAAGTAGCGCCGCTGTCAACGCCTTGAAGCGGGTCTGCCAATTGGTTGATCGTGTAATAATAGAACAGGGTGGGGAGCAGCGTAAAGACAATCAATCCCACGGCGGCAAAATATTTGCCTAGTAGAATTGAAGTGTCGCTAACAGGTCGGGTGGTAAGGATCTCGATGGTTCCGAGCCGTCGCTCCTCGCTCAAACTGCGCATGGTGATTGCCGATACCAAGAAAATGAGGATGTAGGGCGCGATGTTGAACATGACTTGCAGGCTGGCAATGCCCAAATCCAATACGTTGTTTTCCTGTATCAACCACATGAAAATGCCGGTGATTACCAAAAAAACGCCCATCACGATGTACGCAATGAAGGAGCCCAAAAAACTGCGAATCTCTTTCTTAAATACTACCCACATGGCTATTGGTTAAATTTCTGAAGATGGTTTCCAAAGAATCGTTGGGGGAAGTTTGCTTGAGGCCTTCCAACGTATCGTCTGCGATGATTTTTCCGTGATTGAGCAGAATAACGCGGCTGCACATGGCTTCAACTTCTTGCATAATGTGCGTGCTGAGTAAGACGGTTTTGTTCTTGCCGAGGTTCTTGATCACATTTCGCATCTCTACCACTTGGTTGGGGTCTAGTCCCGATGTGGGTTCGTCTAATATCAATACTTCTGGGTCGTGAATCAACGCCTGCGCCAGGCCAACACGCTGTCGGTATCCCTTCGATAATTGTCCGATTTTTTTGTTCCGTTCGGGCGACAATTGGGTGAGGTCGATGGCTTTTTCAACCGCAGATTTGATTTGCGATACGCCCGCCATGCCCGCAGAAAATTGCAGGTACTCGGTGACATACATGTCGAGGTAGAGGGGGTTGTGCTCTGGCAGATAGCCCACGCGTTTTCTGACCGATAGGCTGTCTGTATTGAGGTTAAAGCCACAGACTACAGCATCTCCGCTGCTGGCGGGAATGTAGCCTGTGAGTATTTTCATGGTTGTGGATTTTCCGGCTCCGTTCGGACCCAAAAATCCAACAATTTCGCCTGTAGGGATTTCAAACGATAAGTCGTTTACAGCCCACTGGCTACCATAGCGTTTCGATAAATGATTGACTTGAATGCTCACAGAAAATACAAAAATAGTTGAATCGTTTCAACCTTTTATACGCTGTATAACGTTTGAGACACTTCTTCTATTCTAATCTCGTAAGAATATCTGCGTTTGCGGCTCTTGCTGCCTTTGTATCTGCTTCTGCGATAAGAACTTCTGCGTTTTTTGTAGTGGTATGTTCCCGCTGGCATTTGGAAAATTCTTGATTCGATGTTTAGGGTGTCTACCTTTACCATTTCATTGGGAAAATCAATGACGGCTGAGGGGTTCAAAGGGCGACCCAAAAAGCGAATTTCAAAATGGAGGTGGGGGCCTGTGCTATGGCCAGTGGATCCGCCCAAGCCAAGCAGTTGACCTGCGTTGACCAGTGTGCCGGGTTTTACATCGAGTTTGCTGAGGTGTGCGTACAAAGTTTCTAGTCCGTTGTAATGCCTCACCACCACACAATTTCCGTAGCCATTGTAGTATTTGCTCATGCGCACAACGCCGTCAAAGGCCGCGTACACAGAATCACCGGTGCGTAGTTGTAGGTCGATGCCGGTATGCGGACGTCCATGTCGCCAACCAAAGGGAGAGTTGGTTCTGCCATAGATGGGCATGGCGAAATCACAGTCCATTTCAAGCACGGTTAGCGGAATGATTTCTTGCAACTTGCGCAAATCAAATCGATAAGCATCGACGTGGAGGGTGTCCCAAAAGGCATAGAAGTCATATTCGGGCAACATGCCGGGAATGATGAACTCTCCCTCATCGTAATAATAAGCAATGGTGTCATCCGAAGACATCCAAGCAGAATCTTCAACAATGTAGTCGCCATCGTCTTCGCCATAATCCTCGTCATCCACTTGTGCCTTGGCGGATATCGATAACAGCAAGAAGACCAGCAAGCAGGTCTGCTTAATCAAATTGAACCATTGATTGGGCTTGTTGTGCATCGATAAGGATTTGGGTTTTGAGCGATTCCAAGGAATCGAACTTTTGCTCATTTCTCAAATACTGTACCAAAAACAACGAGATGGGGCTTCCGTAGATGTTTTTGTCGAAATCGAAGAGGTGTGCTTCTACGCGAAGGTCTTGGCCGTTAACGGTAGGACGGTAACCGATGTTGCAAACCATTTTATAGCGCTCATTTTCGAGCAGGCAATAGCCCGCATAAACGCCCGAAGGGGGGATGAGTTTGTAAGGGTCTTGAATGTCCAAATTGGCCGTTGGGAAGCCGATGGTTCTGCCGAGTTTTTGTCCTTCCGTTACGATACCAGTAAGTATGTATGGTTTGCCAAGGAGGGTGTTGGCTTCGTTTAATTGTTTGTTTGACAGTGCTTTGCGAATTCTGGTACTGCTAATGGCGATGGCATCTATCTCAGAGGCTGGGATTTCTTGTACTTGGAAATGAAACTCTTGGGCCAGGGCCATAAGGCTTTGGAAATCGCCCTCACGGTTCTTGCCGAAGCGATGGTCATAACCGATCACAATGGTGTCTACGTGAAGTTGATCGACCAAGATTGTTTTGACAAAATCTCTGGGTGATAGTTGCGCGAATTCTTGTGTAAATGGCAAAACCAAAACATAATCCACCCCCAAATCATATACGGCTTTGGCTTTTTCTTCAATGCTGCTGAGCATGCGAAGTTCGTGGTTACTTGGGTCGATCACCAGCCGGGGGTGGGGGTGGTAGGTGATGAGCAAACTCTTAGTATTCTTAGATTTGGCCAAGGCTACCACTTGTTTGAGTACTTTTTGATGTCCCAAATGTACCCCATCGAATGTCCCTTGGGTAATGACCAGAGGCTGATCGCTGGGAATCTCGGACGGGTTGTGGTAGGGGCGTTTCATTTTGGCGTGTGCAAATTTCGTGAAAATAACTGTGGCAAATACGCGTTGTTAAGTAAATTTGTTGCAGATGCAAAAACGCGCATGGTTCTTCGGTTTGGCGATGGGGATTCTCTCGCTGAATGCCCAAACGGGTGGTACAGGTGTTTTTCGCATTTTGGATGTGCCTTTGCATAGCAGGGCTTTGGCTTGGAGCGGATACTTGGTCACTCAACCTTTTGGCGATGTGCTGCAATCGGTCAGCAACCCGGCTTTGCTCAACGAAAGTCATGTTGGCAAGTTTGGTTTGAGTGCAGGATCTGTCTTGCCTACCGTGATGACAGCCAACGCCACAGGTGCTTGGAAAGGCAAGCGATTAATGTGGTCGGGATTTGCTCAGCTCATCGATGCCGGTGCAATGGATGCGTATGATGCTGGTGGAAATCCGCAAGGCGAGGTGAAAGCAAACGAAACCCAAATTGGGGTGAGTGCCTCTTGTCAAGTAGAGCCCAGGTTCAGGGTGGGCGCTCAAGTTGGGATGGTTTATAGCGTGTTGGGTCCGTATGTTTCCAATGGGGTATTCATGAATCTCGGCTGCAATTATATCAAACGCGATTCAGTGCTTAGTTGGGGGTTGTTGGTGAAGAACCTCGGTGCGCAAATTGTAACCTACCGGGATGCGGCTCGCGAACCTCTGCCCATGAATATTCAAATGGGTGTTTCGTTGAGTCCCAAGCACATGCCATTAAAATTTCATATCACCGCCCACAGTCTTCAGCGCTGGGATTTGACTTATGACCAATACATCGATAATGGTGGGAAGATCGATTTGAACGGAAAGCCCGTTGTGCCATCAGAGGCTGGTTTTGCGGCAAAATTGATGCGGCACATGGCCCTAGGGACGGAATTGGCGCTCGGACAAAATTTGAGTTTTTTGATCGGATATAGTCATCAGCGCAGAATGGAAATGTCGACTTCCGAGCGCAGAGGCACCTCGGGTTTTGGTTGGGGAATCAAATTTAAAATGGCCAAATTGGACATTACCTACGGTAGTGCTTCCTATTTTCCGGGTCAAAATTCTAACCAATTCTCTTTGTCCATTGACCCAGCCCGCTTCTCAAAAAAGCGCACGATTGCTCATGTGACTTGTAGGGGGATATCAGAACTTTAATTTTAAGCATGGAGAAAAAGATCAACATCGCCATCGACGGATACAGCAGTTGTGGCAAGGGAACCTTGGCGAAAGCATTGGCAAAAGCCTTGGGATATGTGTTCATCGACAGCGGCGCAATGTACAGGGCGGTTACGCTACATATGTTGAGGGCTGGGGTG
>JBJTNN010000269.1:0-2591 GCA_046074125.1 Bacteroidota bacterium | reverse complement strand
AATGGCCAAATGATTGTGATTGGTTCGCATCTCACCCAGCGTATCATCGATGGCCTTATTCTCAGGAATAAAATAGGGCGATTTCACGAACTGCAGCCAATCAAAGTTGGAATCAGCATCTAGATGGGGTATCAATCGTTTGATACTCAGAACTCCCACAATTGAATCGATGTTCTTATCATACACTGGAATGCGAGAGAATCCACTTTCCCTCACCACCGACAGCAATTTGTGATAATCCACAGACCGATCTACGGCAGTCATGTCTATCCGGGAACGCATGATTTGTTTTACCTGAATGCTGCCCATGTTCACAATGCCTTTCAAAATCTCTTTTTCCTGCTGGGCATCCTCCTGATCAGTGGCCATATCAATGGCCAATGAGAGCTCTTCTGGGGTTAACTCATGGGCTTGAGGCTTCATTCCACGCTCCAACAAACTGCCAAATTTTACCAGCAGAAAAGTAAAAGGGGAAAACGCCCACACAAATGCACGCATCGGATAAACCAAAAAGCGAGCTGCGGCTTTGTAATTCTGTGTCGCAAATACCTTAGGTACTACTTCACCAAAAACCAGAATGACAACAGTAACAACAATCGCCTCCACAAAAAACTTCAACCAAGGCAAAGCTTCCAAATTGAACAGTTTTTCGGTAAGTAGGATGGCAATCAAGACAAATGCCACGTTCACCAAACTGTTGAGAAGCAACATGGTTGCCAACAACTGCTTGGGTCGCTCCAGCACTTCCAAAATGTACTTCGCCGTTTTGGTCTTCTCCTCACGCAATGCCTCGGTATCCGAATCCCGATGTGAGAAAAACGCATTCTCCGAACTTGAGCAGATGGCCGAAACCACCAAACACAATAACAAAATCAGTGAATAAATCACGATTTCTGGCACATCCGCCGCTGAAATGGGCTGGATGATGGCTTGGAATATGAGTCCCGTGGGACCAGGATCGTCTATGCTCATGTCAATCAATTAAAATGGCAACCCTTCGTCATCGTGATCCATATCCATGGCATGACCAGCATCGGTAGAATTTGAATCACCATGCGAATCACTGCGCTGCCCATCTTCCGAACGAGGAGCCAACATAGACCCCATCATCTGAAAATTATTGACGCGAATTTTGCGCGTCTGGCGTTCCTGCCCCTCCGCATCCGTATACCTATCGGTGCGAATCTTTCCTTCAACATACAACAAGCTGCCTTTTTTCAAGTATTTCTCTGCCGTCTCCGCTTGCTTATCCCACATCTCTAAGTTGTGCCATTCCGTGCTCTCCATTCGCTGTCCGTCCTTTGTGTAATAATCGTTTGTCGCCAACGTCACATTCGCCACTACCCGACCGTTATCGAGCCTACGCACTACGGGGTCTTTCCCCAATCTTCCCAATAAAATCACCTTGTTAATCATAATATTACGCTTTATTAAATCTTAAAAATCTCGTTTGCTTAGGTAAATTTAATCATTTTTTCCATCAATCGGTGCAAGGGCAACAACAGAATTGCTTCTTTGTCAAGCCACATCCAACCGTCTTTCTGTACAAACTTATTGTCTGGAAGGCACAAATACCAACATTTGGCATGGATGGTTTGATGCGTGAGCTGATGTTTCATGGTTTTTACGCCCTCTACAACTATTTTTTCCACAACGCCCCATTCCTTCATGATGTCTGATAGTTCCATGTGCTCACCATCCCCCTCATAGAGCGGAAACTCGTGTAAATGCGACCATATACCGGTATCCGACCTACGCACAATGGCATGGTGATCGCCACACCTGAAATCCACAAAATAGAAGTACTTGTTCGCGGGCTTTTGCTTTTTTTGCACCACAGGAAGTTGTTTTTGTAAATGTTGCAAACGGGCGATACAAGTTGATTCTAGCGGACAAATTTCGCACTTAGGTTGTGTTGGGGAACACAAAGTGGCACCCAACTCTATCATCGCTTGATTGAATTCATTGGCATCGGTAAAAGCCATGGCATCTTGCAAAAGGGGAAACAATTTTTTCAAAAAGCGCTGCGATTGAATTTCATCGGTGAGACCAAAAAAACGAGCCCCTACGCGTTTCACATTTCCATCGATAGCGGGCACTTTTTCTCCAAAAGCGAAGGAGGCAATGGCAGCTGCTGTGTACAACCCCACCCCTGGCAGCCGTTGAATGTCTTGGAAGGTAGACGGAAAAACCCCACCCAGTTCATCAACAACAATCTTCGCCGCTTTATGCAAATTGCGGGCCCGAGAGTAATAGCCAAGCCCTTGCCAAAGCTTGAGCACCTCACCCTCGTCAGCAGCCGCAAGTGATTGTATATCTGGCAACTGCGCAATGAATCGCTCGTAGTACGCCAAGCCTTGAGCAACACGAGTTTGTTGGAGGATAATCTCCGATACCCAAATAAAGTATGGGTCGCGAGTTCTACGCCAAGGAAGATCTCTTGACTCAAGATTGTACCATCTTGACAAAGTTTGGATAACTATTTGCATATTCAATGGCAAAAGAACGGCTTTTGTATTTTTTTTGCACCTCAATTTATTATGACAAAGTCAGAAATCGTAAACGAAATTGCAGTGCGCACAGGTTTGGAG
>JBJTNN010000268.1:0-14024 GCA_046074125.1 Bacteroidota bacterium | reverse complement strand
AACGACTATGGATACGACCAAATCTTTTCTCGTTATATTGAGGCGGTTGGACGTAAAGGCGATGTTTTGTTGGCCATCAGTAGCAGTGGCAACAGTGCCAATGTCATCAAAGCCATCGAAACGGCAAAAGCCAAGGGGATTACCGTGGTAGGACTTACCGGAAAAGACGGCGGAAAAATGGCAGGACTTGTAGACATTGAAATCCGCGCACCCCATTCTACCTATGCCGACCGTGCCCAGGAAATACACATCAAAGTCATTCACTCTCTCATCGATTCTATCGAAGTGGGCCTAGGTTACGCGAATTAATTGTAATATTGTCGCAATGCATTTTATCGGAATCATCGGTATCGTCTTCATTTTTGCCCTGGCGTTCGCCCTATCAAACAACCGCAAAGCCATCAACTACAGAACCATCGGTGTGGGTCTGTTAATTCAAGTGTTGCTGGCAATATTCATATTAAAAACGCCCGTCGGTAAATCGGTCTTTGCCACACTGGGGAAAGTTGTCCAAAAGCTGCTGCAATTCTCCGACAAAGGCGCAGAATTCATCTTTGGTCCGCTGGCCCGCGATGCACAAATGCAGGAGGTGTTTGGACAGAATTTCATCTTCTTTTTCCGGGTGATGCCCACCATTATATTTATCGCGGTGCTGGTGAAAATATTCTACCACATCGGGGTTTTGCAGTGGATCATCAAACAAATTGCCAAGGGCATGCACTACCTGATGAACGTAAGCGGTAGTGAAGCATTGAGTAATATTTCTTCGGCGTTTGTGGGACAGGTAGAAGCGCAGCTGATGATTGGTCCGTATGTAAAAGGAATGACCAACAGCGAATTGCTGGCCTCTATGACGGGGTCGATGGCTTGTATCGCAGGCGGTGTGATGGCTACCTACATCCAAATGGGCATCGATGCCAGTAGTTTGCTTGCAGCCAGTATCATGGCAGCCCCCGGTGCTTTGGTCATCTCCAAAATTGTTTGGCCCGAGACGGAAGTGAGTGAAACCGCCGGCACCGTAAAACTGGAAGTTAAAAAAGAGAATGCCAATCTGCTCGATGCTATATCGCAAGGCGCATCCGAAGGCTTGGGTGTGGCGTTAAATGTGGTGGCCATGTTGCTAGGGTTTTTGGCATTGATTTATCTGTTCGATTTCATCCTTGGAAGTATCGGTGGATTGATGGGCCTAAAGCTCTCTCTAGAAAACCTACTCGGCTACTTATTTTCGGGCTTCGCCTACATCATGGGTGTTCCCAGTCAAGATGTACAAGCGGTCGGCGGATTGATGGGCACCAAACTCGTTGTCAATGAATTTGTGGGATACCTGCATTTGAAAGACATCGCCGGAACCCTCCAACCTGTGAGTGTGGTCATTGCCACCTTTGCCTTGTGCGGTTTTGCCAATTTTAGCTCCATTGCCATTCAGGTTGGTGGGATTGGAAAAATTGCGCCTTCGCGACGACAAGACCTCGCCAAATTGGGCGTAAAAGCTTTGATTTGCGGTACATTGGCCAATTACCTTAGCGCAACGATAGCCGGCATTTTGCTCTGGCTTTAATTACAAATTTTCGTAGGGGTCTTCCCATTCAGCATCTTCGTTGGGGTCTTCATCAGCGTCAGATTCAGACAGCAGTTCCTGGGGTGGCAACCATTGATTGGCTTTCCACAGCGCGATCAAAATACCTGTAAGCAATCCACCTACGTGGCCTTGCCAAGAAACTTTCGGATCCACCGGAAGCAATCCCCAGAAAAATCCCCCATAGATGAGCAATACCAAAAAGAATATGGCCATGGACTGCTTGGTTCGCTGCATCACCCCAACAGTCAGTATAAATCCACCAAATGCATATACCCAGATGGAGGCGCCAATGTGCGACGAACCAATGCGCGATGCATCCATGCCAACATCGCCCAAACACCATAATAGCGCAGATGCAATGAGGTGTTGAAGCATCCAAAATCGGACCCACTGCGTGGGAAACTGAATCAGAAATAGGGCAGAAAATATGGCCAGTGCAATGAGGTTACCCCACAAATGATCCCACGAGCCGTGCACAAACGCACCCAACCAAATGCCTTTCCATTGATGGATATTCAGCGGTACTATCGCCCAAGAAAACGCACCCATAAAAGTAGGTGTTCCATAGCGATACACGAGCAACAAACTGAGCAACACCAAGAGAATGGCAATAATAGAAGGCGTTCGCTGATTCAACATGAGGCGGTAAAAATTTCGTTAAAAATCGATGGAAGCATTCAGCCATTCAGGGTCCATGTTGGCCCCATATCCTTTATAGAAATCGATGGCCGGGGTATTCCAATCCAATACTTGCCAAACCATTTTTCGATACTGTTTTGCCCGTGCATGTTGGATACAAACCTCAAACAGGGCTTTGCCGATGCCGTTACCGCGGAAGGTTTCTGTAACGATTAAGTCTTCTAGGTATAGAACAGGACCTTTCCATGTAGAATATCGGATGTAACAAAGTGCCATACCTACGATTGTGCCATGTTGCTCGGCAACCCAAGACACAAACAAAGGATTGGCCTGAAAACCGTGGTCTAGAAGTGTTTGCTCTGTTGCCACCACTTCGTGCGGGGCTTTTTCAAATACGGCCAATTCATGAATGAGCTGCATCATCGCAGCGACATCAGAGGGTTTAGATGAACGGATGGAAAACGACACTGATTAGCGAATAGCCAACTTCAATGTTTTGGTGGTATCACCACTCTTGATTTGCAAGAAGTAAACGCCTTTGTCTAGCATGGCGTCACCCAAATCAATTCTTACCTGACCAGTTGTATAATCCGATTTGCGGATTGGGTAAGAATAAACCACTTTACCCAAAACATCGTTGACGATAATTACTGCGTCTGGATATTGGGCTTCGGTGAACTGTAAGTTTACGTAGAAATAAGAACCGGTAACTGGGTTGGGGTTCAGGGTAAAGGTTGGGCCTTGTCCGGCTACGTCGGCCGGCGGCAAATCTGGGCGTGCAACGGCTTCCGTGCTGCCAATGGCGAGCGCGAAAAACACGATGATTAACGTCCAGATGCGGTTCATGAGAACAAAGTTAAAAAAAAAGGTGTTTGTTTCCAAACACCTTTTTAAATTTTCTTTTTAAAGAACTGATTAGTGAGCAGCTTCAGTTGAAGTAGCAGTAGCAGTTGAATCAGTAGCAGTTGAATCAGTAGCAGTAGAATCTACAACGGTAGAATCAACAGCAGTTGAATCAGAAGCAGCTGTTTCAGCTGAGTTAGAGCAAGCAGCGAATGCGAACATAGCGCAAGCAGCAACGGCGAAAGTGATTTTTTTCATTTTGTTTGTTTCCTATTAAGTGTGATGCAAAAATAGAGGCGATTTCACAAACTGCAAAGAAAATTTTAAAAAAAATGTAAAAAAACAACCAAAACCACCAAGTCGTTGATTTTCAATAGTTTAATTTAACAAAAACCTAACATTAAGGCCAAAATGTGAGATTTTTGACCCAAAAAAGACGAAAAATATTGCATCCTTAACACAAATTTCATCCCCAAAAAGCGATAAAAAATGCGCCCACAAATCCATCACATCTCACATCAAATGTTAGGGTCATGTTAGAAATCTCGTCCAAAAACGACCATACTCACGGGTATGTGTTGGCAAATTGGGCCATTTTTGTTGCTGCGCAGGGATACCTTTGCAATACCCAATACCATGAATAACGTAGAAAATCGTTTCATCACCCTCATCGCCATCATCTATTGTGTGGGCATTGCAGGATTCATCATACCCTCCCTCAATCCTACTTTTATTTGGCTAACCCCCTATAACATCATTGCGGCATTCATCTTTGCTTGGATCTTCCACAAAAAATGGGAGGCCAAACACGTAGCCCTCATCATCACTGTGGGTGCTTTAGGATTCTTCCTGGAATATGCAGGCGTAACCACAGGCAAAATTTTTGGCAGCTACCACTACGGAAAAACCCTCGGTCGCGGCTGGCAGGGCGTTCCCTACCTCATCGGAATCAACTGGGCTGCGCTCGTATTCTTCACCTCAAGCTTGCTCGCAGGTCGCTTTAGCAACCCCTATGGCGCCTCGTTCCTCGGCGCCAGCCTCATGACCCTCTACGATTTCTTCTTGGAACCAGTAGCCATGCGGTACGACTTCTGGCATTGGCACCGCGGGATTGTCCCCGTACAAAACTACATCGCGTGGTTCATTGCGGCTTTCCTGTTCCAACTACTGCTGCACCTAAATACAAAACCCCAGCGGAATAAAATGGCCGGGGCCATGTATCTTATCCAGCTGGGGTTCTTCTTGATCCTCTATGTTTGGATCAGGGTCTTCTAAACGTACATCGCCTCAATTTCATCGGCGTATTTCTCCATCACCACCTTGCGCTTCACTTTGAGCGTGATGGTCATGTCGCCCGCCTCTACACTGAATGGCTCCCGCTTGACAATAAAATCCTTGATGCGCTCGAACTTCGCCAACTTTTCACTCAACTTCTTCACATCTTCCTGCATCCACTTCTTGATTTCATCGTCCTGAATGAATGGATCACTCACCTCGAAATAATCTTTCCTACCCCCAAACGCCGATTTCAATTCCTCCATGTTGGGGTGAATGATCGCCGTGAGATATTCCCGCTTGTCGCCAATGATAAACACCTGCTCCAATTTGGGACTGCGCAACAATACGTTCTCAATTTGGGTTGGATAAATATTCTTACCCAACGATGTCTTCAACATATTTTTCAATCGGTCCGTAATCTTCAAGTAGCCACGATCAAACTTCCCGATATCTCCCGTGTGGAACCAACCCTCCTCGTCAAAAACTTCAGCAGTGGCCTCCGGTCTGTTCCAATATCCTTGCATCACGTTCGGACCTTTTACCAAAATTTCACCCTCCTCACTCGCATAAGCGGGATCAAATGAATCATACGTTTGCAAAGCCAATATTTTCTTGGTTTCGATATCCTGAATCGCTACCTGCTGCCTTGGCGCAACCCGTCCCACCGTTCCGTACACTTGTCGCTCAAACTCATTCACAGTAACCAGCGGACTCGTTTCGCTCAAGCCATAGCCCTCCTGAACCCGCATGCCCAAATTCGCAAAAAACTCACCCACATGCACAGGCAATGCACCGGCCCCGCTCACAAACATCTTCAAACGACCACCCATCTTAGCCTTGATCTTGGAATACACCAACTTTTCAGCAATGCCCACTTGCAATGCCAACAAAGGACCTACCATTTTTCCTTGGTCGCGACGAACCCTGGCTTCACCACCCACTTTCAACGCCCACAAGAAAATCTTCGCACTCGCCCCACCCTTTTCCGTGGCACTCTTGTACACCTTGTCGTGCACCCGCTCCAACAAACGAGGCACCGCGGCCATCAATGTGGGGCGCATCTCTTGAATATTCTGAGCTACTTTGTCGATGTTCTCCGCAAAGGCAACCTGAGCCCCAATATACGTACTCAAATACATCGTCGCCAATCGCTCAAACACGTGGCTCAATGGCAAGAAACTCAAATACAAATCTTCCGAGGTGATGGCCGGACACAAATCCTTGGCATCGTAACAGTTACTCATGAAGTTGTAATGTGTTAACATCACCCCCTTGGGCATACCTGTGGTTCCACTGGTATAAATAAACGTAGACAAATCGGTTTTCTCCACTGAGGCAAATCGCGCTTCAATGGCTTCCGCATGCTTACTGCGCAGCGATTCTCCCTCTACCCTCACCGAAGAAAAATCTGTGAATATCCCCCCAGATTCCAAATCAGATGGCATGCAGACCACCTTGGTGACCGTGTTACACTCCGATTGTACTTTTTTAAACTTCTTCAGCAAAAAGGCATTGCCCACAAACAACACTTTGGCACCGCTATCATTGAGGATGTAGGCCGTTTCTTCATGGGTGAGCGTGGGATAAATCGATACGTTAATCAACCCCAACTTCTGCAACGTCTGATCAATAAAATAGTATTCAGGACAGTTGTCTAGCACCATCGCCACGCGATCGCCTTTTTCCAATCCCAACTCCATCAACCAAGACCCAATTTGGGCAACCGCATCCAAAACATCTTGGTAGGTGTATTTTTCCCAAACGCCTTTTTCCTTGGCAAACATGACCGCAGAATCCAAAGAATGAATCTTGGTGGCTGCATGTACGTAAAATTCGTGAAGTGATTTAAAATCCGGTTCCGGCTTCTGTATTACTTGAGACATAAAATCTTTGCTTTCTTTCGTTAAAAAGCAAATATGTCTGAAAATTGTGTGATTCCCAAGCAGTTTGGAAAATTCACATCATTAAATAAACGTGTATTGAATTTCGCATTAAACGGCTTCAGCCTCAACAGCCACAACCTCAGGCACCATGCGCTTCAACAAGTTTTCAATTCCCGCTTTTAATGTCATGGTGCTGCTGGGACATCCACTGCAGCTCCCTTTCATTTGTACGGTAACTACGCCATCTACAAAACTCTTGAAATCAATAGCTCCCCCGTCCATCTCTACGGCCGGACGTACGTGATCCTCCAACAATTGACGGATCTTGCGCTCAATTTCCGTTTCTTGCTCGGGGGTCAACTGCGCCTTCGGCGCCACAATCTCTTTTCCTTGCTCAATCCATTCTGTAAAGAAATTGCGCAAATCAGGAATCAAATCAAACCACTCGTAATCTTCATTCTTGGTGATGCTTACAAAGTTGTTCATGATAAACACCCCTTTTACAAAAGGCATCTCAAACAACGCCTTTACCAAGGCCCCACCCTCTTCTGCCTTATCGGCATTTCTGAAATCAGCACTGTCGTTTGGCAACAACATTTTGTTGGCAACAAACTTCATGCTCTCGGGATTGGGTGTGGCTTCCGCGTAAATGGTAACGATGTCGTTCAAGCTTTTTTCCATGACACCACAAAATTAACGAAACTTTCCCCGAATTTCCCACCTTATTTAGATTGTTTCTAAAACAAATTTGAATCGCATTTCCCATCTTTGCACACCCACCCCGCACCCATACAACGAGCACCATGAGCAAAGCCAAAACCACCTTTTTCTGCAAATCTTGCGGATTCGAAAGCCCCAAATGGATCGGCAAATGTCCGGGTTGCAACGAGTGGAACACCTTCATCGAAGAAATCAAACCCACCAAACAAACCACGGCCTGGAAAAAAAGCGGACGTAAAATCGCAGAACCCAAAGCCATGAGGGCCATCGAAGCCAGCGAATCGGAGCGATTGATCCTGCCCGATGAAGAACTCAACTTAGTGTTGGGCGGCGGACTCGTGCCCGGTGCGGTAATTTTACTCGGTGGCGAACCCGGTATCGGAAAGAGCACCTTGCTGCTGCAAATCGCCCTGCAAACAAGCGCCAAAACCCTCTATGTATCGGGAGAAGAAAGTGAAACCCAAATCAAATTGCGGGCAGAACGATTGGGACTTGGCAACAGCGATTGTGAGGTCTTGACAGAAACCCTGCTCGAAAATATCAAAGCGGTGCTCGATAAAGATACCCCAGAATTGCTGATCATCGACTCCATCCAAACGCTGTACAGCGACCTGTTAGACGCCACGCCCGGAAGCGTTTCTCAAATTCGAGAGTGTGCCGGACAACTGCTGCAATTTGCCAAAGAAAATGATGTGCCCGTTTTCCTGGTAGGACACATCACCAAAGATGGCAACTTGGCCGGACCCAAAATCCTGGAGCACATGGTTGACACCGTGCTGCAATTTGAGGGCGACAGACACCATGCCTACCGCATCATTCGTACGCTCAAAAATCGTTTCGGAAGCACCCAAGAATTGGGCATTTATGAGATGCATGGCGGCGGACTCAAGGGCGTGAAAAACCCCTCTGAAATTTGGCTTGCCCAACGCGAAGAGGTTTTGTCGGGCATTGGCATCGCGGCGGTCCTGGAGGGCGTACGTCCTTTACTGCTCGAAACCCAAGCCCTGGTGAGCACCGCGGTTTATGGCACGCCTCAGCGGTCTGCCACCGGGTACGACCTCAGACGCCTCAACATGTTATTGGCCGTTTTGGAAAAACGATGTGGTTTCAAACTGGGTCAGCAGGATGTATTTGTGAACTTGGCGGGGGGATTGCGCTTGGAAGACCCGGCCTTGGATTTGGGTCTGATGGCAGCCATCATGAGCAGCTTTTATTCTGAGCCCCTCCCCACAAAATGCGTTTTTTCAGCCGAAGTAGGATTAAGTGGCGAGGTTAGGGCCGTTCAACGGGTAGAACAACGCATCGCAGAAGCAGAAAAATTGGGATTCACAGACATCGTCATCTCCAAATACAACAAATTCAACCAAGAACACACTGGCAAAATCAAGGTGCACAGTTTTGGTCGGATCGACGAAGTCTTCAGCTGGTTATTCGGCTAAGCGCTCATCCATTTCTCGCGCACAAAACTCTTTGCCAACAGGGCGATTTTTTGCGAGTTGGGGATTCGAACGCGACTTTCAAGAATGTCAACAGCCGTTGTGCGCTCAATTTTTTCGAGCAACTTAAGGTAGTAGATGTAGGCCGTGTACACACCCAAACGACATCCCACAGGAAGCATCACGATGCCTTTGTATGCGTGGGAAAAATCCTTTTTCACGTCTTGAATGATGTTGTATTTATCCTCATCCGAAAAGTGATTAAAATCTACACCGGGGAAATACACCCGACCTCTTTCATCCACATCCGAACGGATGTCGCGCAAGAAATTCACTTTTTGAAATGCGGCCCCCAAACTGCGGGCATAGGGCACCAAATGGTTGTATTGGGCTTCATCGCCATTGCAAAACACCTTCAAGCACATCAACCCAACCACTTCCGCACTACCGTAAATGTATTCTGAATAGCTTTCAGCATTGTGAGCGCTGGTGTCTAAGTCCTCTTCCATAGAATTGAAAAAAGGCTCGATCAAATTTTTTCCGATACCAAATTGATTGGCTGCCAGTTGAAACGCATGCAACACGGGGTTGGTACTGATCCCTTCCTCAATGGCCTGATAAGTCTGTGCTTTGAAATCGGAAAGCAAACGTTGTTTATCGTACCCGTGAAAAGTATCCACAATCTCATCTGCCACGCGCACCAATCCATAAATGGAAAATACCGCCCAACGGCTATCCTTCGACAGCAAACGAATCCCCAAGGAGAAACTGGTGCTGTAATTCAGCGCCAACTTCCGACTCATGGCGATCGATGTATCATCAAACAGTTTAATGCTCATTTACTATCCTTTCTGTTACCAAGCGCGAGCCGATGACCACAATGGGCAAACCTGTTCCGGGGTGGGTACTGGCACCAACATAATAGACGTTGTTTAATTTTTCGTCTTTGTTGGCCGGTCTCAACGCCCCAATTTGATTCAAACCGTGCGCCAATCCCAATCCACTGCCTTTGTACAAGTTAAACATCTTCTGCCACTCGTTGGGTGTATAAACAACTTGTGTGAGGATATTGTTTTTGATATCAAAATTCACCCGTTTGCCCAAATCTTCAATGATCTCATCGACCAACTTATTGGCATCGCTCCAATCTGGCTTTACGCGCAAATCGGGGACGGGACAAAGGATGAACAAATTCTCACAGCCTGCTGGAGCGCAATCGGGATTGCTTTTGCTGGCCACGTTCACGTAATAGTAGGGTTTTTCAGGGGCCACAGTACTTCTGAAAATGGTATCCGCATAAGCCCGGAAATTGTCGCCCAGAAAATAATTGTGGTGGTGAATTCCTGGAATGGTTCCTTTCACACCCAGATAAATGGTAAAAGGCGCGAGCGTCCACTCCATTTTATCCAATTTCGCTTCCGTGTATTTGGCACGATTCAAGAACTTGCCTCTAAACCAAGCAGCATCCGCATTTACTACAAACAAATCTGCCCGATAGACTTGTCCTTGAGAATCAGTCACCGAAACCATCTTCCCGCCGCTGTGTTGCACCGAGGTGATTTCTGTGTTGTAAATCATTTTCACGCCCTTTTTCTCGAGCAATCCCATGATGCCTTCTACAATTTTATACATCCCGCCTTTCACGTTCCAATAGCCATCGTGCTCCAGTTCCGTGTAGTTCAACAGATTGTAAACACTGGGCGTATTAAACGGGGTGGCGCCCAAAAAGAAAGCCACCAACGAGAAAATAATTTTTACCTCTTCACTTTCAAAATGACGCTCCAACTCCGCCCAAAAAGTCCGAAACATCTTTGGCAAGTGCTTCATTGGAACGGTAGCCATACTCAAGGCATAGGACACGATGTTATCGAAATTGCGCTTGATGATTTTGTATTCGGTGTCGTGAAAAATCTCCTTCGCCCCTTTCAAATACCCACGCACTTTTGTCTCAAAATCACTTTCGATGCCTTTGAATTCCTCTGCAAGTCGATCCAAATCTTTATAGATCTGAAATACGCGATCGCTTCCCGCCATGTTCACGGTATACAACGGATTCAACTCATTGAGCTCGAATGGAATGGGCTCACCAATGGAATCAAACAATTCTTTGAACTCATAACTCATCGAAAAGAAAGATGGACCCACATCAAAGGTAAAACCGTCTTTCTTCAACAAATGAAGTCGGCCACCCGGAATATCCTGCTTTTCGATCATGGTTACCTGGTAACCTTTATAACTCAACCGCAGGGCCGTTGACAAGCCACCCAATCCCGCACCTACTATAATTACTGACTTAGTCACGACCGTATTTATTTAAATATCTTTTTGGAACAAACAAAAATCCGAAGGCCTCGGCCCCCTCTTTGGTATGCACTTCATGGTGCAAATGATGGGTTCTGCGCATCGCTTTGAAATAGCGAGAACGAGCGGCACGCAGCCACTTAACCCGCTGATGCACAAAAACGTCGTGAACCAAAAAATAAGCCAAGCCGTACAGGGCGATACCCAACCCTGCAAAAAAGCGCCAATCGTAATCTGCAGCGCCCAAAATGATGAGCCAAGCCGACGGAATGGCAAACATGAAACCGAACAAATCGTTGAGTTCGAAAACCCCTTTTCTGGGTTTATGGTGGCTTTCATGCCAAAACCACATGAAGCCGTGCATCACGTACTTGTGGGAAAACCAGGCAACAAATTCCATCAGGAAAAAGAAGAGCAGGGTAATGAAAATATTATACATTTTGTGGAGTTACCCTTTATAAACATCGCAACATAGCAAAGGTTTTGTGTAACTATATCTTTTTTTCGATAAAAAAAACTTCAACAAAAAAATTTGAGCGGCACCCAAAATCTTACACGAAGCAATCAAGTATCACCAAAACCGCAGTAATTTGCGGTGTTTACCAGCCCATTTACCCTCAAATCGATCTTTCATGCGTCAGTCAAACGTTGCCCTTAAATCTTTCAACACGTTCGGTTTCAACGTGAGCGCCAAAGAATACCAGGTCATTGAGCGCGCGGAGGACCTCACGGCCCTGTTTCATTCGGGTGCCTTCAGCCATTCACATTTTGGCATTTTGGGCGGGGGTAGCAACATCACTTTTACGCAAGACTTTCAAGGATTGTTGTTGCACAACAAAATCCTCGGAAAAAAAATCATCGATCAATCCAACGACACCATAGTGGTGGAATTTGGCGGCGGTGAAAATTGGCATGAAACCGTCCTCTACACCCTTGAAAATGGTTGGGGAGGATTGGAAAACCTGAGCCTAATTCCCGGTACCGTGGGTGCCTGTCCCATCCAAAACATTGGCGCTTATGGGGTTGAAATTAAAGACTGCTTTCATTCACTCACCGCATTTCATATTCCTAGCGGTGAATTTCACGTACTCAACAAAGAAGACTGTGGGTTTGGGTATCGCGACAGTGTCTTCAAACGGGAGAAAAAAGGACAGTATTTCATCACCTCCGTGCAGTTTCGGCTGAGTACCCACCCTGAAATTCGCACCCAATACGGCGATATCCAAGCCACCCTAGATGGTTGGGGCATCGCAGAGCCTAGCATTCGCGACATCAGCAACGCAGTCATCCATATCCGACAAAGCAAATTACCCAACCCCGCGGAAATTGGCAACTGTGGCAGCTTTTTCAAGAACCCCGTAGTAAGCAGCGATATCATTCCCGCCCTGCTCGCCCAATACCCCGATTTAAAAACCTTTCCCGCGGGTGAGGGTTTCACCAAAGTACCCGCAGGCTGGCTCATCGAAAAAGGGGGATGGAAAGGCTATCGCCGAGACAACATCGGCGTGCACGCCAAACAAGCCCTCGTTCTGGTGAATTACGGCGGCGGCACTGGGGCGCAAATCATCGCTTTGGCCAAAGAAATACAGGCCGATATCTTCCAAAAATTCGGCATCGAACTGGAAATGGAAGTTAACGCCTGGTAGATTTCCCCGCCGTTGCCATTGGTAAAATTTGCGTAAATTGCACGCAATGAAACGCCTCCTCGTTTTTGTGGGACTGTCGCTGATTTTCAGCCACTCCCAAGCGCAAACAGGTTCCTCTGTTGACGTCATCCGCAACCACAAATCTGCGCTGTCGCATGTGTTCGACCCATCCACTGCCTCTGATGTCTTTTTGGTACCCACAGACGAAACGGGAGAAATGCCCATGCCCACAGGCATCAACGAGTCTTTGCGCAAACAAATCGATGCGGCACGAACCGCCAAACTCCATCAAAAAGCGATTGAAAATCGCGGCATCCTCAACGACAGGCCCACTCCCACAGATATCACCAAGCCCGTTCCGCAAAGGGGCACTGAAATCCCACCAGGCGCCGGAACCCCCAACGACAACCACATCGCCGTGGGCAATGATGGCAAAATCGTGAGTGTCATGAATACGGTGATTCGGGTTCACAACGACACTGGCAAGGTCATCAAGGCCTTCACTTTGGAGAATTTTGCGCTCAATCCAAACATCAAAAAAGACCCCATCCCTACCCTGAATCGCACCTATGATCCTCGGGTGGTTTACGACCCCTATACAGACCGCTACATCGTGTTGTACATGCATGGAACCACCGACAAAACCAGTTTTATTGTTGTAGGATTTTCGAGCAGCAACGACCCCACAAAACCCTGGAACGTTTACAAAATTCCCGGAACCCCTATCCAAGACAGCGTTTGGAGCGACTACCCCATCGTAAGTCAAACCAAAGAAGACTTATTCTTCACCGTAAACCTGTTGCACAACGGCAGCTCTTGGGAAGAGGGATTTGTGGAAGCGGTTATTTGGCAATTGAACAAAGACGATGGTTACCGCGGCGATACGTTGAACAAGAATTTCTTTAACAACATCAAATACGATGGCGTTTCCATTTGGAGTATTTGCGCCATTCAGAACGGCCCGATGCCCGGGGGTGTCGACAACTATTTCCTGAGTGTTCGACCCTACACAAAAGAAAACGATACCGTTTTTGTGCACCGCATCACCAACACCCTGCGCAGTGGTCAGGCCAATTATGAATTGGGCGTATTCAAAAGTCCACTCAAGTATGGCTTCCCCTCAAGCGCTTTGGTACCCGATACCGCCTTCCGATTGCGAACCAACGACGCCCGTGTATTGAGTGGCGTTCGGATGGGTTCTCAATTGCACTATTTCCAAAACTGCCTCAATTTCAAGACGTTGCAGGCACACATCATGCACGGCAGCATCTATAACCTAACATTGCCAAGTGGAAAAATGGCTTCGATCAACGAAACCGGAACCCCCGGAGAACCGCCAGCCAGCTGGAACTTCGGTGGCGCAACCATCCAAGCCCACTTGTATACAAACGACAGTTTGGACTTTGGTTATCCTGCCGTAGCTGCAGCGGGTGCAGAACCCAAAAGCGAGAGCGACCCACTCGACCCATCGATGGTGGTAACTTCCGTTTTCTCGGGCAGCAAGCACTTCCCTGGAACCGGCGCATTCTACATCAACCGCTACGGCGAACACAGCGATTATCAGCTATTGAAAAAGGGACAATCGATCATCAATTACACGTTTATCAAACCCGCAGAACAGCGCTGGGGCGACTACGAAGGCATTCAAGCCAAATTTAATGAAAAGGGCGTCTTTTACTTGGTTGGATCTTGGGGTAAA
>JBJTNN010000267.1:0-7380 GCA_046074125.1 Bacteroidota bacterium | reverse complement strand
TTTGGTAGTGATGGCTTCTAAACCTTTCTGGTCGCAGAGTTTTTGCACTTTGTCGCTCACTGAGAAGCTTTTTACCACCTTGCCATTGTACCCTTTGAATGTTGTTAGGTATTCAATCAACAACAAAATCAAATGATGAGAATCCACAAAGTTTCCTTTTTCATCAAACCATCCAATACGATCAGCATCGCCATCCGTAGCCAGACCGCATAAGTACTGGTCATTGGATTGAATTAATGGACCTATTTCAGGCAAGTTTTTCAAAATGGGCTCCGGGGCACGACCTTCAAAACCTGGATTGTGGTTGCCGTGAAGTATGGTTGATTTGGGCAACAATCGTTTCACAATGGCTTGGCCTGCACCATACATTGCATCGTAAACCAATCCTGAAGAAATGCCCTCCAAGGCGTTCATGTCAAAACTACTTAAACAATGATCGTAATACATTGTCTCGAAATCCCCGTAGGAAATCATTCCATCGGAAATATACGATTCAAAGGTGTTGCCAGGTTCAACCAAGCCATCAACAATGAGGGCTTCCACCTTACTGACCTCAGAAGGGATGGCCGGGCCCCCGTAGTTGGCTTTGATTTTATACCCATTGTAGGTAGGGGGGTTGTGACTGGCTGTTAGGATGATGCCTGCGCCAGCCTGTAATTTGTTTGCAGCCAAAGAAATCATCGGCGTTGAAACAAAACCTTTTGAAATTGTCACCTTGATGCCTTTGTTTGCCATCTGTCTGGCCGTCTCTTTGGCAAACATTTCACCGCCGAATCGACAGTCATAACCCACAACACAGGTTTTGGGTAGATTGCTACTATTCAACCAATTGGCTGTGGCTTCAGCTACCCTTCTCACATTGGCAACCGTGAACTCATCCGCAATGATTTCGCGCCACCCGTCCGTTCCAAATTTGATTTGATACATGTTATTTTCCTTTATACAAAAGCGTTTTCTCCAGTAATTTCCATTCCTAAAATCAATAGATGGATATCGTGGGTTCCTTCATAGGTTACCACGGACTCTAAATTCATCATATGTCGCATAATCGGGAATTCACCCGTAATACCCATGCCTCCAAGCATTTGCCGTGCTTCTCTGGCTGTATTTAACGCGATTTCTACGTTGTTTCTTTTGGCCATTGAAATTTGAGCGGGGGTCGCTAATCCTTTATCCATCAGTTGACCCAACCGCCAAACAAGCAACTGAGCCTTGGTGATTTCGGTCAGCATTTCAGCCAGCTTTTTTTGTTGCAACTGAAAACCACCAATGGGTTTGCCAAACTGGATGCGTTGTTTTGAGTATCTCACTGCGGTGTCATAACAATCCATCGCAGCGCCCAAAGCGCCCCAACTAATACCATATCGTGCAGAATTCAAACACGTCAATGGACCTTTTAATCCAGTAACCCCTGGAAGCAGATTTTCTTTGGGTATTTTCACATTGTCGAATACCAATTCTCCGGTGCAACTGGCCCTTAAGCTCCATTTATTGTGGGTGGTAGGTGTTGAAAAGCCTTCCATGCCTCGCTCTACAATCAAACCATGAACTACACCAGCTTCGTTTTTTGCCCAAACCACTGCAACATCGGCAAAAGGAGCATTGCTGATCCACATTTTGGCACCATTCAGGAGATAATGATCGCCTTTGTCCACGAAGTTGGTTGTCATTCCCCCCGGATTCGACCCATGGTCAGGTTCGGTCAACCCAAAACAACCTAGCCAATCGCCAGAGGCCAATTTGGGCAAATACTTCCTTTTTTGGGCCTCACTGCCAAATTTATAGATGGGGTACATCACCAAAGAACCTTGGACCGACGCAGTAGATCGAACGCCGCTATCACAGCGTTCAAGCTCTTGCATGATGATGCCGTAAGTGGTATAGTCCATGCCGCCACACCCATACTCTAAGGGTAACTGTGGCCCAAAAGCCCCAATTTCACCCAGTTGTTTTACGATATGTCTGGGGAATTCTGCCTGTTGCGCAAAGTGTTCGATGATCGGACTCAACTCGCGTTTTACATAATCCCTCACTGATGAACGAATCAGTTTTTGTTCCTCACTGAGTAAATCATCGATGCCGTAGAAATCTGGTGCCACGTAGCGATCCTTGCCTTGGTTTGCCGATATCAAATCAGAAATATCCATTGAACTCATAAAAGTTATCTGTTACAAATGTAACATAGTTGTTTTCTTTGCATGGAATTTTTAACCCCAATATATGTTAACAACCATTTTTATTGACCAATTGCAAATCCATGCCCCCATTGGATGGTATGAAGAGGAGAGAGCGAATAAAGTGGGTCTTGCCATTAGTGTTAGGGTAAAGTTTGAATCATCGATATTAAACGATGAATTAAATAAAACCATCGACTATGGTTTGATTACTTCATGGATTTTATCACTATGTGATACACCAACCAAGCTGTTGGAAACCTTGGCAGAAAATATCTTAACACACATCGAAAAAGAGGTACCAATTGGGTTGGTCCATGTTTGGGTCGGAATCCGCAAATCACAGATTCAATCGAGAGGGGTTCTCGCCGTAGCTCATGGTGTGGAAGTGGAGCAAACATATCCCAAAACACAAGACAATTGAGTATCTTTGTAAGAATGAGTTTTTCAAGGGTTTTTACTACCATCGCATTGTTGTGTGTCGCCCCAGTTTTTGCACAAATTCCAGCCATCACGGGTTGGGTATATAACAAAAAGACACTTGAAACAATCCCCGGGGCCATCATCGTTGATTCCGCGACTTTCGCCTTTGTTGAGAGTAATGCCCAAGGATTCTATCAATTTGGTACCAAGCAAGGCGATAAAACCATCATAGTTGCGGCACCTGGCTTCAAACCTCAGAAGGTGGTCATCGATGTGCAAGCATCCGTAAACAAGAACTTCTTTCTCAGGCCAGTGGGCTTCGGGGAAATTGATTCAGCGGCTGAATATTTGTCGCTGTACAACATGAAACCCTCGTTTTACACCACAACGAAAAAAGCAATCATCCAATCGCCCAGTGTGTTGTCGGTGAGTGACCCCATCAAATACTTTCAGTTTTTACCCGGGGTAACTGGGGGGATAGAAGGACTCTCGGGCTTGGTAGTACGGGGCAGTAACGCGGATCAGAATCTGTTGCTAATGAATGGATTGCCGCTGTACGGAAACGGCCACGTGTGGGGATTTTTGTCGAACTACAACACAGAAATCGTGAAATCGGCAGATATTTACAGAGGGGTAGCCCCCGCCAGATATGGTGGCAGAGCCGGAGGGGCAGTTGTGGATATCCAAACCGATGGCGGCGCAGCAAAAGATTGGACAGGCAAAATGCACGTAGATCCATTAACTGCGAATGTTTGTGCGGATGGACCGCTCGATCATCGCGGGAAAGTCACTGGGTCGTTGGGTATCAGAAGAAGTTATTTGGATTGGCTTTTGGGCGCTGGACAGTCCGCTGGAGTAATAGGAAATGTTCACGATATCAACGCACGGGTCGACTACAAAGTAGACCAACATACGCAATGGAATTTTTGGGCTTACAACGGTCGAGACAAATATGGGCTATCGGCAAAAGAAGACACCGTTGATTCGCTGAATCGCCAAATTGTATTGAATTTCGATCTGCTCACCTCATGGCAAAACACCCAAATCGGCAGTCGTTACTCTCGTGAATTTAAGTCGAACCACTTCGGTTCATTTACCGCCGGGCTATCGCGATATCTCTACAGCAATTTATTTTCCTTGGATGGGTCAATTACACAAGGCGGAAACACCCAAACAGCTAAAATCAGGGAAGAACTTCGAAATGCCATCACAGACTATACCGTGAATGGCGACTTTAGTTATGTTTACTCCCCAGAACACACCATTCGCTACGGTAGCCATTTAACATACCACAGTCTCAAACCCGGACAGTCAAGAATTCAGGAGAACACCAATTTGGCTAACCGCGACACCACTTTTGGATTGGCCAACGTACAAAACATTGTGGAATGGGCCAATTATGGTGAGCTCGACATGCACCCCAATGTGGGGTTAAGCGTGAATTTCGGCATGCGCCTTTGGACCTTCGTAACAAATTCAAAAACTTATGTGCGTCCAGAACCTAGAATCATTATTAGTCAACTTCTAGAGGGTAAAAAACGCATTCAATTGGGCTTTTCTGTGGCCAACCAAGGGCTGCACCAATTGTCTAGTGTCAATGGCACATTGCCTCGGGATGTATGGTTTCCGAGTAGTTCTACTTTCCGACCTCAAAGGACAACCCAATTGTCGGCGGCTTACATTTTCCCATTGACAGCCGGGGTTGAATTTTCTGCGGAAACCTACTACAAGTGGTTTGATGGGATTACCGATTTAACCGGTGTGGATGAAGATCCTTTGGTGAAAAATTATTGGGAGAGAAGCATCGTACAAGGAAAAGGAACCGCACAGGGATTCGAAGCCATGATTACCAAGAAAACAGGCTCTGGAACTGGTTTGCTGAGTTACACATACTCAAAAACAGAACGCACGTTTGAATACATCAACGATGGGGAGCCCTTCTATTATCGGTGGGACAGACCTCATCAGCTCAAAATGCAGTTCACTTGGCAAGCACAAACTTGGCTAACGATTAATATGTCGGCCATGCTCATGAGTGGCAACGTTTACACTGTGCCTACAGGTCAGTATTTAACCACCGATAACAAATTGGTTTACGATTTTAGTAGCAAAAACAATTACAGAATGCCCAATTATAAGCGGTTCGATATTGGTTTTACCAAAGAAATTAAACCTTACTACAACCGTGGGTACCGCGAATTTTGGGGCTTGCAAGTGTATAACGCATTTGGCTTCATGAACCCCATCAATGCCCGTTGGGATTTGAACACAGCCGGCAAATTGACCTTGATCGGTACTACGCCATTTGTATTCATTCCCTCTGGATTTTATCGTTTAGAATTTTAACTGTATGAAAAAGAATTTTTGGTTGATTGGATCGTTTCTGGTGTTGGCTTTTACCGCCTGTGAAACAGAATTGGATGATAGTTCCATCAAATACAGACCCCGTTTGGTGGTGAATTCATTCGTGAATAGCGATGATTATTTCTCCGTGCATGTTTCCAAGACCATTGCGATGAGCGATACCGTCTATCCCGACCCCATTGAAACAGCCACAGTTATTGTGAATGATGGTGTACAAGACCATACTTTGACGTATAACTTGGGCTTGAGTAAATACTTGGCGAATTTCAAACCCGTTGCCGGCAAACAATATACGGTAAGGGTTAGTGCCACCGATTTTAATACCGCCGAAGGCACTATGACCCTGCCAAATAAATTGAGTTCTCCCAAATCGACATGGGTAGACCAAACCGGATTTGATGAAAATGGGTTTGAGACGGGCACGCTTACCTGTTACATCGCGGATCCAAGAGATGAACGAAACTATTATGAAATCAACCTGTATCGTTTCGATGATTTCACCCAAGAATGGTTGATCATGGCACCCAATACCACGGATCCATTTTTGAATCAAAATGCCTCGAAAACGGATCTGGGCGGGTATTTGATTGACGACAGAACATTCAACGGAGGCAACAGGAAGTTCGACTTCATCACCAGTTATGGAAGTGCAGGTAGCGCATACAAGTACTTGGTGGAGGTTCGTTCCTTGAGCGATGAATACTATCGCTATCTTCAATCTTTGGCCAACTATCGTAAATCATCGGGCTTGTTCTCGGATCCTACCCCCATTTACAGCAACATTACCAATGGCCGAGGCATTTGTGCCGGAGCATCCATACAACGCGATACCATACAATAATCGCACAGTAGCAACATGTCAGTACAGGAAAAGAAAATTCGCATTGTAAATGCGCAACAGCACAATCTAAAAAACGTTAGTGTAGATATTGATCATGGTTCATTTACCGTGGTTACCGGAGTTTCAGGTAGTGGAAAGTCCAGTTTGGTTTTTGAAACGCTGTTTGCCGAAGGACAACGCAGATACGTTGAAAGCTTGAGTAGTTATGCCCGTCAGTTTTTGGGCAGAATGAAGAAACCGCTAGTCGATGACATTCTCGGTTTATGTCCGGCAGTTGCCATTGAACAAAAGGTAAACACACGTAATCCACGCAGTACTGTTGCTACTTCAACGGAAATTTACGATTATATAAAGTTGCTATTTAGTAGGGCCGGACACACCATTTCTCCGATTTCAGGCAGGGAGGTAAAGCGCGAAACATCGGAAGATGTTTTGCGGTATTGCGAGTCCCACAAAGTGGGCGAGCGTGCTTTAATCATGGCACCGCAGCCCCCAAAAACGAGGGGGAATGCCGATTGGGATTTGTTGATTCAAAAGGGGTACAGCCGAATTTGGTGCGAAAATCAATTGTTCTCTGTCCAGACGCTGCTCGATGAGCAATCCGTATTGGATCAGCCCATTTTTTTGGTCATTGATCGATTGGCCATCCAACCGGAGGATGAGGAATTTCAATCCAGATTGTTTGATGCCTGTGAAACAGCTTTTTGGGAAGGTGAGGGTAACTGTACCCTGTATTTCATGGAAAGTGCTGAATCTGTTGAATTCAACAATCGATTTGAGTTGGATGGGGTGAAATTCGAAATACCCACCAAGGATTTCCTCAGTTTCAACAATCCGCATGGCGCTTGTAGAACCTGCGAAGGTTTCGGATCCGTGTTGGGACTGGATAGAGATTTGGTGATTCCAGATACTTCTTTGAGTGTCTTTGAAGGCGCTGTGGCACCTTGGAAAGGCGAGACCATGGGGGAGTGGCGCAATGATTTTATCCGTTTAGCCAACAAAGTAGATTTTCCGATTCACCGAGCCATTAGAGATTTAGACGATCATCAACTAACCCTATTGTGGGAAGGGAGTAGAGAATTGCCGGGCATCTTAGACTTTTTCAAATACATCGAAGAGAAATCTTACAAGATTCAATACCGCGTGCTTGCCGCCAGATATCGGGGCAAAACTACTTGTCCAGACTGCCAAGGAACACGCTTGAGAAAGGAAGCGGCTTACGTGAAAGTATTGTCATCCAGCCAACCCAAACAACTGAGCATCCAGGAATTGTTGTTGATGGAGGTGGATCATGCGCTGGATTATTTCAAAGCATTGCAATTGAATCAGACCGATCAAGCCATCGCTGAGCGCATTGTTGAGGAGATACAGGGCAGATTGCAATTTTTAAGCGATGTTGGATTGGGCTATCTCTCATTGAACCGGTTGAGCAACACCTTGAGCGGAGGAGAAAGCCAGCGAATCAATTTGGCCACTTCCCTGGGTTCCAACCTCACGGGTTCTATGTACATTTTGGATGAACCCAGCATTGGATTGCATTCACGCGATACAGAACGATTGATTTCTGTGCTTAAAGCC
>JBJTNN010000266.1:0-3534 GCA_046074125.1 Bacteroidota bacterium | reverse complement strand
CTGCGGCGTGGTCGGGGTGACAAGTGAGCACAAACACTTGCTTTTCTGTTGCGAAGTCCTGCAAAAATTGGGAAGCGGCTTTGCGCCTGCCCGCATCAAAATCAGTAAAGGGATCATCGAGCACCACAAATCCGTCCATATCGCTCAGGTATTGTTTGGCATAGGCCAATCGTACCGCCAAACCCAAACTGCCCGCCGTTCCGCCGCTCAACAGCTCGATGGGGATGATTTGGTCCTTGAAAACCACGCCCTCAGGGGCATCGCCTTCCCGCACAATTTGGGTGTATCGCTGTTCGGTGATGGCGGCAAAAATGCTGGCCGTCTCCTTTTCGAAGTCCTCAAATGGGTTGGATTTCTCTGCGTCAATCACCTGTTGTAACTTCACTTTGGTCAGCACCAATGCTTGATACTCCTCTAAACTGCGATGAAATCGTGCGGTTTCCAATTCCAATTGTGCTTGCAGCGACAAAGCATCGGAATCAAATCCCTCCAACTGCGTTTGCAAACGGGAATTTGTGCGCTCAAGGTCGATCAACTCATTCGTGATTTCGTCCAATCGGTACGCTAAAGTGGCCAAATGGTCACGGAAAGCCTTTTCATCGGGAAACTCTGGGGGCAGTCCTCCCAGCTCACTCAGTTGCGTTTCTAACTGCTGCACCTCCAAAGATTTGGCACCCACCAAAATCGCGAGATTGCTGGGGTCACGGTATTGCTGTGTCCAGGACTGTAACAAAACTGCATCCTCGTCAAGTTGCTTTTTATACTCCCGTTGTTTTTGTTGTTCTTCGCGGTACTGATCTCTCACGACATCCACTGCACGCGTGTTCGGTGGGATGGCTTCCAATTCTTTGGCTAGGATTTCCAACGCTTCGATGGTTTTTCCCGTTAACTCCAAAGCGTCTTTGCGCTGTAGTTGCATCGTGGCCAATTGCTTTGTTTCGGATTGGTTGAGCAACAGCCTTCGCTCGAATTCTTCCAACGACTGCAGCTGGTTTCGCGATAACACCTCCTGCAATCCTTGCTGGTGTTCCGCCAATTTGGCGATGAGTTCATCGACCGGCTCCAAGGCCGATTTTACCTCTACACGGAGTCCATTCAAGTCAAAGGTTATCTGTCCTGCCGCTTCCAAATTGCCACTGCCGCCTGCGGATATATCCACGGTTTTCTCCGGCTCGATGCCGGCGCGTACAATCAATTTGGTGGTTTGTGTCGCCGTCCAGCGGGCCTCCAACTTCTGAGCTGCCAGCGAAATCTGAATGTTTTGAATGGCTGCCTTGTGCTGTGCAATTTGATCCACATCGCCTTGACTCACTTGACCATTCTTCGCCAAACTGGCTTGAATTTCTTGAATGCGTTTGTCCAAATCCAACATGCGCTTGTATTGGGCCATTGGCAACTGCGAGGATTCAATTTTGGCGGCATGTCGACCTTCAACCTCAAGCAAGGCCATTGATTTTTCTAACTGTGATATGAACTCATTCAACTGGATTTGTTTGTCCAATTTTAACGTCCAATTTTGCATCGCTACAACCATGGGCAACAGCTGAGATTTGGCTTCGGTCAAGGCCAATTTGAGCTTGTTTTGTTGGTTAACGGCCTCCTTGAAGCCATTGTATTTTTGTAGTTCTGCTTGTTTTATAGATTTCTCTTCTGACCGTCTCTTAAAGGCTTCAGCCGATGTTTCTAAGTCTCTTTCGTATTGATTGAGCTGATGAAATTGCTGTTTGGTTTCCTCCATCGCATAATAGGCTTTCACGATGCTACCAGCGCTTTTTACCCATTTGTTTTGGATGCCTCGGTTGTCCTTGGGGCCGTTCGATATAAAATCCCACTGTCCGCTATAAGTTTCCATCAAGGCCTCTAATGATGCCATGAGGTCCTCTGCTGGTATATCGCCCGGTATGCCTCCGCTGATGTTTTTCAATGTTGGGATTCGGTTGATATCCCCCGCAGCAGCTTGGATGGATTGGGCTGTTTCGAGCAGGGTATTTTGATCGGCAAACAGCACGGTTTCCCAACTTCCACGGTGCAGTACCAAAAGGTTCTCTAGCTCTGTTTGGACCGATATATCATCATTCCAACTGCTGCCATCCGAGGCTTTGAGGTGAGCCAATTTGCCAGCGCCCCATACTTTGGTGAGGGTGTATTCGATGCTGCCCACAACGAAGACCAAGACCACTTTCGCTTGGTCGCTCTTTCCCCTAGGGAAATATTTGTCGGAAAAGTCCTGCAATGCCCGCTTGTTCTGGTTGGTATTTTCGAACAACACCGCTTTGATGGCATTGACCAAGGTAGATTTTCCTGCTTCATTTTCACCCAACAGGATGTTCAGGCCACTTTCAAAAGCAACGGTGCGTTGGTTGAATCCGGCGAAAGGACACAATTCGATCTGTTTCAGTTTCATTTCGCGTTGTGTTTTTGGATCAGGGCGTAAGCGAGTTGCAATGACAAATCGGATTGAGGTTCCTCGGCGATGTTAGAAAGCCATTTGTATGCCGTGGTACCTTCGGCAAAGGTGTTTTGAATGAATGCCTTGTCTACAGCAACCCCCACTTGGTTTTCGCAGTCAACGTGCAAATAATGCGGGGCGATTTCACTGACTAAGTCCCTCAAATCCACCAAGTCTTCCTGTGAAAGACTACCACTCAACTTCAGGTCTAATATGAGTTGCTTACTACGCCATGCGGTTTCCTGTGCGCGGAAGTCGGAGAGGGTGTAGGAGCGACCGAACGACAAAATCTGACGTGAAAAACGCAAATTCCCTGTGGTGATTTGCTCAAAACGCAATTGTTTTTGCTCATTCACTTCAATGAACCAAGCATATCCCGGGATTTTACGCTTCACACTTTCAGGTGTATGCGTGGCGGGCATGAAATACAAGGGGTTGCCCACAGCCGAAGTGGGGGGATGGGGTACGTGGATGTGTCCGAGTAGCCAAAAATCCACACCCGCCGCGCGTAAGTCATTTTCTGTCATATTGAAATACCGATCGGCATCGTCTACGCCCATGCCTTCCACGTTGCCATGCGCCAATCCGATATGCACTTTCTCCAGGGCTTTCACGTGGTCATTGATCCAGCCAATCACATGGCCTTCATGGTGTTTAGAGCCACAGGGAGCAGGGTAGAAGCAAACGGGGGTGCTGTCTACCTCTGTTTCGTATGGGTCCGCGGTCGACAACAATCGCAGGTTGGTGTTTTCTGAATAATCAGAAAACGCTTTCCACAGTTTGTTCTCTTTGCCGTCATAATAATCGTGGTTTCCAGGAAGTACCAATACCTCCGCTTTCGATTTTTTCAAAATCTCCACCACGGCTTTGATGTCTTTCTGAGTCACCTTCAAATCATCGAACAAATCACCCGCCACCACCAAAAAGTGTGCATCCTTGTCGTTGCTGGCCTGCACCACATTTTTCAGGGCATCAAATCGCTCTTGAACCAAGGCAGATTGCGCGGCGGTGCCACCGTAATTGTTGAATTTTAAACCGATGTGATTGTCGGCCGTATGCAGGATTCGGATGTTTCCCATGGACCG
>JBJTNN010000265.1:0-7092 GCA_046074125.1 Bacteroidota bacterium | reverse complement strand
GAGGGTTGGGCTGCCAAGCGGGCTGAGCAGTTGAGTGTGGGGGATTATTTGTTTTTGGCCGAAAGTTGGACAAAAAACGGGTGATTTCTTATTTGGATTGATTCGCAATAAATGTCGGTAAGGCAAATTTGGTGGGAGGTTACTTCTCCGGCTTGTGTAGAATTTCGCAATTTGATGGGAAATTAATGGATTGTCCTTTGTAAAACCTTGGTAAAAACTCTAAATTCGCGCATTGAAAATCCCTAAAAAGGCTCAAGAAATGAAGCTTACTTTACCAAAAAACACTTTCAACTCATTGACTAAGAAGTTGTTATCATTATTGATGGCTAGCATGGCCACGGTAATGTCGTTTGCACAGTCGGCCACGGATGTGATTGAACCCCCACAGGAATTTGATCCCAGTGGTTGGAATTGGGTGAATATCCTGATTTGTGTATTGATTTTATTGATTGTTTTGGTGATTGCCCGTGCTTTCGACATTGGAAGTTTGGCGGAGCGTATCACTGGCAAGAAAATCGTGAGTGCTCACAAGGTGAATGCGACCATTGGTTTGGTGGTATTGATCGTGGGTATGATTGGTGTTTTCTGGGAGATCAACGCACACGGCAAGCATTTGTTGTTGTGGGATGCAGCTTCTGAACATGGTGAGTCATTGGATTCAATGTTTATGTGGACGTTCGGCTTCACTTTCTTCGTATTTGTTGTTACGGAGGTGTTGTTGTTCTTCTTCATGTTTAAATATTACTACAGAGAGGATCGCAAGGCGGCCTATTTCTTCCACAACAACAAGTTGGAGGTTATTTGGACGATTGTGCCCGCGATTGTATTGACATTCTTGGTATTGCGTGGTTTCAACGTTTGGACAAAAATCACACAGACGCCAAACGAGGATGCGCAAGAGATTGAGGTATTTGCTTACCAGTTTGGTTGGAAGGCGCGTTATGCGGGAGAGGACCAAAAATTGGGCGAGAGCAGCTATGTATTGATTTCAGGCACCAACCCATTGGGATTGGCTGTGGATACTGAGGCAGACAAATTGGCAACAACTTTAACGGGTGAGGTTGCTGAGTTGGAGGCCAAGGTTGCTGCTGCGGATGATTCTGCGAAGGTTTGGCGTGCTGCATTGAATAAAATGGAAGCCACAGGTTTGAATAAAACCTATGTTTCTGAGCACAAGGCGCTTCGCGAGAAGGTTTTGGATGCTGAGAGCGGTGCCTATGTCCGTCAGATGAAGAAGGAAATCAAGCGCAAAGAGACCAACTTGAAGCGTATTGCGGCTTTCAAGAGCAAGCCTGAGATTTTCAACAAAGAATCGCACGATGACCGTGTAACCACGGAAATCGTATTGGTAAAAAACAAGCCTTATATGTTCCGTTTCCGTGCAAGGGATGTGATCCATTCTGCTTACATGCCTGAGTTCCGTGCGCAGATGAACTGTGTACCAGGTATGAGCACTGTGTTCCCATTCACGCCGATCAAAACAACGGCTGAAGCGAGGGCATCTAAAGGCAATCCCAATTTCGACTACTATTTGTACTGCAACAAAATTTGCGGTGCGGCCCACTACAACATGAAGATCAAAATCACGGTAGTAGGTTCAGAGTCTGAGTACAACACATGGTTGGCTGCACAGGCGAAAATGGTTGCTCCTCCAGTAGAGGCTGCGCCTGCCGGTGCTGATTCAACTGCAGTTTCACCCGCAGCCGTAGCTGCCAACTAATCAATAAAAGAATCATATTCATATGAGCACTTCAGCATTACACGCCGATCACCACACCCACGATCACCATCACAAGGAATCGTTCATCAGTAAGTACGTATTCTCGATGGATCACAAGATGATCTCCAAGCAATTCTTGATTACAGGAATTATCATGGGAATCATCGGTATGGGTATGTCCTTGTTGTTCCGTTTGCAATTGGCTTGGCCCGATGAGCAATTCGGTTTATTGGAGATGTTGTTGGGTAAATGGGCCGTTGATGGCAAATTGGACCCTAACTTCTACATGGGATTGGTTACGATTCACGGTACCATCATGGTATTTTACGTGTTGACAGCCGGTTTGAGTGGTACATTTAGTAACTTGTTAATTCCATTGCAATTGGGCGCGAGAGATATGGCATCGCCATTCATGAACATGTTGAGCTATTGGTTCTTCTTCAGTTCAAGTGTGGTGTTGTTGATTTCTGTAGGCGTTGAAACAGGTCCAGCATCTGGTGGATGGACGGTTTATCCTCCTTTGAGTGCTTTGGAGAAAGCGATGCCTGGTTCTGGATTGGGTATGACTTTGTGGTTGGTAGCGATTGCTTTGTTCATCGTTTCCTCTTTGTTGGGTGGTATCAACTACATTTCTACTGTGTTGAACCAACGTACCAAGGGAATGAGCATGAACCGCATGCCTTTGACCATTTGGGCGTTCTTCTTCACCGCCATCTTGGGATTGTTGTCGTTCCCTGTATTGTTGGGTGCGGCTTTGTTCTTGATCTTCGACCGTAGTTTCGGTACGTCATTCTACTTGAGTGATATCTTCTTGGAGGGTGTAGGTGCTTTGGAAAACGTGGGTGGTAGCCCTGTATTGTACCAGCACTTGTTCTGGTTCTTGGGTCACCCTGAAGTATACATCATCTTGATGCCTGCCTTGGGTATTACTTCAGAGGTGATTTCTACCAACGCGCGTAAGCCAATCTTTGGTTACACGGCGATGATTATTTCGTTGATGGGTATTTCTGTGTTGTCGTTCATCGTATGGGGACACCACATGTTCATCACCGGTATGAACCCCTTCTTGGGATCTGTGTTCATGATTTTGACCTTGATCATTGCGGTTCCATCTGCGGTGAAGGCGTTTAACTACTTAACCACTTTGTGGCGCGGTAACTTGCGTTACACGCCAGCGATGTTGTTTTCTATCGGTTTGGTGAGTTTCTTCATTTCTGGTGGTTTGACCGGTATCTATTTGGGTAACGCGGCCATGGACATTCAATTGCACGATTCATACTTTGTGGTGGCTCACTTCCACTTGGTAATGGGTAGCGCGGCGATCTTCGGTATGTTTGCGGGTATCTACCACTGGTTCCCTCGCATGTACGGTCGCATGATGAACAATACGTTGGGTTACTTCCACTTCTGGATTACCTTCATCTCTGCTTATTTGGTATTCTTCCCCATGCACTTCATGGGATTGGCGGGTGTTCCACGTCGTTACTACCAGTTCACCCTGGTTGAAGATTTCAGCGTGTGGATGGATGTAAACAAATTGATTACTGTGTCTGCGATTGTGGGTGGATTTGCTCAGTTGTTGTTCTTGTACAACTTCTTCGTGAGCATTTTCCGCGGCAAGAAAGCCGAGCAGAATCCTTGGCAGTCTAACACATTGGAGTGGACTTCTCCCATCGATGTTCGTTTGCACGGTAACTGGCCTGGCGAATTGCCAACGGTTTATCGCGGTCCTTACGAATACAGTCGCCCCGACCGTGAATTGGATTACTTCCCTCAAAACGAGGAGGATGCCAATGCACCTGAGGTATTGCACGTAGAGGAGAAAGAGGTTGCCAAAGAGGAAGCACCTGTTGAAAACAGTGTATTCTTTGCTGCCATCAAGCGTGTTTTCGGTTTGAGCCGTTAATGCCACTCAGCAACGACAAGATATTAAACATATACAGACGAATGGGTTTCTTTACCTGTTCGTCTGTTTTTTTATTGTTCTTTTTCGGTGGTCTGGTGAGGGCTACTGGAAGCGGGATGGGCTGTCCGGATTGGCCCAAGTGTTTTGGGTTGTGGGCGCCGCCAACTTGTGAGTGTAAGTTGCCGGGCAATTATCAGCAGATTTTTTTGCAGAAGCGGTTGCAGAAGGTGGAGCGTTTTGCCAAGGTGCTTACGGCTTTGGGTATGGAGGAGTCGGCCGGAAAATTGCGGTCCGACCGAAGCATACAGGAGCCCGAGGCATTTCATCCGGTGAAGGCTTGGATTGAGTACATCAATCGGTTGTTTGGGGTGTTGAGTGGGTTGTTTGCGATGGTGTATTTTGGCATGGCGGTTGTGTTTAGGGGGCGGATTGGCTCCGGGAAGGGATGGGGACTGCTGGGTTTGTTTTTGCTGTTGCTGAACGGTTGGTTGGGGAGTTTGGTTGTGGCCACGAATTTGTTGCCAGGTGTGGTGACGTTGCATTTTTTGTTGAGTTTTCTTTGTCTGTTCGCTTACATGGTTTCTCTGCACAAGGCGGGATCTTTCCGTTTTGAGGGACTGTCGGTATTGTCCGGCAAACAATGGTTCTATCTTTGGTTGTCGGTCTTTTTTGTGGTGATTATCGGCGCATGGAGTCGGGAGCAAGTGGATACGTTGCGGATGGCCGATAAATTATACGTTGACGGGGATGTTACAGGGTTTTTGGGATGGGGCATGTTGGATGTCTTTGCCATGGACGGGTTGTTTGCGTTGCATCGTTATATGCCTTTTGTGGTGTTGGGTTGGATGATCTGGTTGATGCGCAAGCAGGGCAGTGTGGTTGGGCCTTTGAAGCAATCGTGGCGAAATCCGCTCATGGCCATTGCCATGTTGTGCGCATTGCAAATTGCGCTGGGGGTTGTGCATATTTGGTTTGTGGTTCCGGCATGGGCACAAGTTGCCCACGTTGTGGTGGGTAGCGCCTTGATAACCTATATCTTTGCAGTGTATTTGGCCTCGGGGGTTAAACAGTCACAAATCGCATGAATTCTACCTTAAAAGCTTTCGGACAACTCATTAAATTTCGACTCACCAGCAGTGTGGCGGCTACGTCGGTTTTTGGCTATTTGTTGGGATGTAAATTGAATGCTGATGGTTCTTGGACAGAGTTGTTTGATTGGTCTGTTTTTTTGGGTGTTTTGATCGGTGGTATGTTGGTGGTTTTTGCCTCGAATGGGTTGAATCAGATCATCGAAAAGGAAAACGATGGCAAGATGGCTAGAACCAGTGCTCGGCCCATTGTGGAGGAGAGAATTCCCTTGTCGCAAGCCATATTGTTTTGTTGGATTACCGGCATAGCGGGCATTGTTTTGCTGTCGCTCACCGTGCCATTTGTGGCGGTATTTTTAAGTGGTTTGTCGTTGGCGATTTATGTTTTTGTGTATACGCCAATGAAGCAGACCAGCAACATTGCGGTGATGATAGGTGCGATTCCTGGGGCATTGCCGCCATTGATTGGTTATACCGCGGTGGTTGGCAGAATTGATGAGCCGGGGATGATGTTGTTTTTGGTTCAGTTTTTCTGGCAGTTTCCGCATTTTTGGGCGATTGCTTGGATGTTGCACGATGATTATCAGAAGGCAGGGTATTGGATGTTGCCATCGAGCGGTGGAAGGGATAAAAAGAGTGCTTACCAAATCCTTATTTACACTGTTTTGTTAATTATCATCAGTATGACGCCCATTTACTATGGCATGTGTGGTGTTAAATCGTTGGCGCTAATATTGCCCATTTCGCTGTGGGTATTGGCCAAGGCGTTTGCGTTGTTTAGAACGATGGAAATTGCCGATGCGCGTAAGTTGTTGTACGCGACTTTGATTTACACGCCGGTGGTGTTTTTGGGTTATATAATTTTCTAAAAAATGGCAAACAATTCCTTGAAAAAAGTGAAAGATCCCGCGCTGATGATAGCGCCGTCGAAGTTGAATCTTTGGTTATTTATGTTGGCGAGCTGCATGTTGTTTGCGGCCTTCGTGAGTGCCTACATTGTGGCAAGACCTGATGCAGAGGCGAAGCAATTGTGGACCTCTTTTGATCTGCCGGTTTATTTTTTCTATTCGCTGTTAATTAGCATTTTGAGCTCGGTGAGCATTCAAATGGCTACGGTGGCGGCAAAAAAAGATGAGTTGTCCAGAAACAAGGTTTTGATTGCTGTAACCTTGGTGTTATCGGTATTGTTTTGCTACTCGCAATACCTGGGTTGGTCGCGTTTGGTGATGCAGGATTTGACCTTCGTAAACTCTCGACCTGAGCACATATCAGCGAGTTACGTTTGGGTAATCACCGTGTTGCACTTCGTCCACATTTTGGGAGGTATTGTTTTGTTGGCGATTGCACAGGTGAAGTCGCTCCGACTTGAAATACACAAAAAACAGATCACATTCATGTCAATTACCAATACTTATTGGCATTTTGTTGGACTTCTGTGGTTTATATTGTATTTATTTCTTTATTTCGCAAGGTAATTTTTTCCAATGGCTAATCATACATCAACGCAAGCAGCATTTGAAAATCAACCCACTTGGGCTGGAGGTCGTTCTCCGTTCAACGTGAGTTACGGGAAATTGATGATGTGGATCTTCCTTTTGTCGGATGCTTTCACGTTTTCATCATTGTTGGTTCAGTACGGAACCCAGCGTTTCTCTAACGTAGTAACCCCGATTACCACAAAATGGCCTGATCCAGCGTCGATCTTCAACCACTTCCCATTCATGCACGGTTTGCATTTGCCGTTGTTGTTTGTGAGTGTGATGACGTTCATTTTGATTTTGAGTTCTGTAACAATGGTATTGGCTGTAGAGGCCGGTCATCGCAAGAGCAAGTCTGAGGTAGCGCGCTACATGATTTTCACCATTTTGGGTGGTGTGGCTTTCTTGAGTTGTCAGGCTTGGGAGTGGTATACTTTCATTCATGAGGGTGCTCGTTTGGATGGCAACACCTTTGGTATCACCAAGCAGGGATACGACCATTTGCACAGTGTAGGTTTCGGCGACCATTTCGAGTGGGCTGAGGGCGATAGAACGTTTGGTCCTGTACCTTTTGCGGCTTTGTTCTTCATTGTAACCGGATTCCACGGTTTCCACGTATTCAGTGGTGTGGTTATCAACGTGGTGGTTTACATCATGACGGTTCGCGGTGTATTCGAACGTCGCGGTCATTATGAAATGATTGAGAAGGCTGGTTTGTACTGGCACTTCGTGGATTTGGTTTGGGTATTCGTATTTACCTTCTTCTATTTGATCTAACTAACGCAATTTATACATCATGGAATTCTATACTAAGCCCGGGGATTACGACGCAATTAACTACGTTCCCCATACTGAGAGTCACGGAACAAAGGAACTTTGGAAGACCTTTTGGTTGCTGTT
>JBJTNN010000264.1:0-2730 GCA_046074125.1 Bacteroidota bacterium | reverse complement strand
GATAATTTGTGGCATTCTCCGAAGTCCGCCCGGAAACGTATCCGGACCGGTATAAGTTTTCAGGGCAAACGCCTCTACCCCAGCATTCATTAGGGCTTTTTCTGTCCTTACTTTTAGGGAGGGTTGTTTTGAAAGGGCGATAATATTCCAATTGGGATTGGTGGCGACGGCATTTAATAGGGGGTCGGTACCGAAGTGCGCATCGGCCGTGTTCAGGGGGATTTTTTGCCATCCACCGCGGGCAGCCAGGGCCAAAGGCAGTAAGAGCATAACTGGCCAGGGTGAAAATTTCCATTGCACATCGGGCGGGTTGAACAGTTTGGATAAGCCTTTGGCTACAAAAAAGGCCAAAACACCTAAGGCCAACAGTAGCAAAACGGCCGACCAAATTTGGCCATTGGATAGCGATTGCAAGGTAGCTTCGGGGAATTGAAGCATATTGAGGGCCATGAGATTGAACCGAGAATTCCAAGTTTGTAGCAGGTGAATATCTATGGCAACGAGAATACCTTGGGTGAGGATAAATATGGATTGGGCAATTTTAAGCAGGATGAGTCTGTATGGCAGGAGCGCGAGGACCAACATAACCAACGAGAAGTAGGCCGAGACCGACAAATCTTGCAACTGTCCGGCCGATTGAATGGTATCTGTGGGTAATGAATAATCAACTTGATGTTGGATAATGTTCAGGGTAATGGATCGCCCGAGCCGTTGCGTTAGCAAGGCGAGGGCGAAGGACCAAATGGCCAACAAAAAAAACCCGTTTTTCAACGGGTTTTTAAAATTCATTTTAGACAACCAACTCAATGATTAACGATCAATTTGGTTTGAAATACGCCCCCAGTGTTATCGGTAAGGGTGATGAAATAGATACCCGACGACAATGTAGACACATCGATGTCGCTTCCTTGGGTTTGCAAACGAACAACCACACCGCTCGATGAAATTGCCGAGGCATCCACCACGGCATCAATACCCTTCACAGAGATTTTATCCGTTGCTGGGTTTGGGAATAACGTAACAAAGGATTTATTCAATTGCTTGTTGGCATTCGCCGCAACCGTAATGTAATTGGTCTTTGTCTTTTGGTCAGTACCTCTGGCATTGGTCACTTTCAAGGTTACAGAATAAGTTCCAAATGCGTTAAACTTCACATCAATATTTTTGGAGGTCGACGTGGTTGCATTCAAATAACTAAAGGTTGTTGGATTAATGGTCCACTGCCATGCGGTGGGTGTATTGTCGCTCAAATCAAACAAACGAACCGTTTGAACATTGTTTGGCGTAACGATATCAGCCGTAAAATCACACACGGGATTCAAATTGGATGTATTCGATACGTTGATGTAGTTCTGCTTTGTTACTGTTGTTTTGTCTGATGAGTTGGCACCCAACAGAGAGATGGTGTAAGAACCGGTTGCGCTGAATGAAACATAAAGATCTTTATCGGTCAGTTTAGAGCCCGACTGCAAGGTATAGGTGTTGGGCGTAATCGACCAAGTGTAAGAAGTAGTTCTGGAGCAAGAAGAAATCAAAGCCACCGTTTGACTCACGTTTACCGCTGTTTTGTTGGCAGTAAAAGCCACGGCTGGCGGATCCTGGAGGGTAAGACGACGGATTACGTTGTTTACTTGGTCACAAATAAAGAATGCTGAATCGGCTTTACGATAAGTAAATAAGTTGATCAACCCAAACTGGGCATCTTTGGCAGCGCCATCTACATATCCCACCGTTGCCTCCTGACCCGCATACACTTTTACGGAGGTACCATCATACACTTTGATGCAGTATTGATCGGCAATAAAAATGCGTCCGTTTACAGCCACAACATCGGTAGGAAAGTTCAATCCAGTAGAAATCACTTCTGTTACTTCGTTAGTACTCAAATTCAATCGCTTGATCTTCTTGTTATTACGATCGGCAATCAACATGGAGTTGTCGCTTTCCAAGAAAATCCCTGTAGGTGCATAAAACAAGGCATTCGACCCAACCCCTGTTGCATCACCGGAGGTTTTGGGCTTTCCGGCGATGGTGGTTACTTTGCCACCAGAAATTTTACGAATTACTTCATTACCAAAATCACAGATGTACATTTCACCGGAAGAATTGATCGCGATATCAGTGGGTGAACTAAAATAAGCGGCGGAGGTTAATCCGTCTACGTGATCGCCTGAAAATGAATAATTACCGGCCACTGTAGTAAATACTGTTCCGTTAGACACATTGACAAACTGAGTTCCCTTGCGAATCAGGGCATTGTCAGTATCAACAATGTATAGGTCATTGGTATTCTTATTCACCTCAACACCCTGGGGGGTGTTAAACCTTGAAACCGTGGCGGTTCCATTTTCGGTCCCTATGGAACCAGGTACAGTTGGATCGCCCAAAAAACCACCGCGGATGCGACTCAAACTACCATCCAAAATCATGATATTGTGCTGATCGGTTACCCACATCCGGTTGTTATTGTCGAAGCAAATCCCTAATGGGTAACTGAATAATTCATCCAGCAGGTTGTTGTTGGAGGTAGCATTGAAATCGCCACTGCCCAAATACTGTTTACCAGCGTATGTCGTTACGTTTTGCGCCATTGCCATTCCGGCAAAGCCCAATGTAGTGGTTAAGGTGAGCAATACTTTATTCATGGCCAATGTTCTTAAGTGCTTGATTGATGCTGTTCTCAATTTGTATTTCTATGTTATCGTAGGACCTTCTTGCAAGTGGAGAGCC
>JBJTNN010000263.1:0-7349 GCA_046074125.1 Bacteroidota bacterium | reverse complement strand
CTTGTTTACCCGCAATTATACGCGTAAAATTGTAACTGTAAAGGCTACTATGTCAAAGATTCATAATTTCTCTGCAGGTCCATCTATTTTGGCAGAGAGTGCTTTTGAAAAGAGCATACAGGACATTCGCAATTTTGCCGGCACCGGATTGAGTATTTTGGAAGTTTCTCACCGAGGCAAGGAGTTTGAAAAAGTGATGGCGGATACCGCGCAGTTGGTGAGAGATCTACTGTCTGTGCCCGACAATTACGATGTGTTGTTTTTGCAAGGCGGTGCCAGTACACAGTTTTTTCAAATCCCATTGAATTTTTTGAAAACCAAAGCGGCCTACACCCAAACAGGAACTTGGGCCAGTCGCGCCATCGTTGAAGCACAAGGGTATGGACAAACCGAGGTTTTAGCATCCAGCAAATCTGCCAATTTCTCATTTGTACCGAAAGACTACACAGTGCCAGCCGACGCCGATTATTTTCATTGCACGAGCAACAATACCATCTTCGGGACACAAATGAAGGCGTATCCCAATTGCGGAGAGGTACCGTTGATCTGCGACATGAGCTCAGACATTTTTTCAAAGCCGGTAGATGTGTCGAAGTTTGCCATGATCTATGCCGGTGCCCAAAAGAACATGGGTCCTGCCGGAGTAACCTTGGTAATCATTCGCAAGGATATGTACAGCCGCGTGGCCGATAGGCACATCCCAACCATGATGAAATACAGCATCCACGCAGAAAACGACAGTATGTACAATACGCCCCCAGTTTTTCCAATTTTGGTGTCGAAATACAACCTCGAGTGGGTAAAAGAAGTGGGTGGTGTAGAAGCAATGGCTGCCAGAAATACGGCAAAAGCCGATTTGTTATACAACGCCATCGACAAGAGTCCTTACTTTAAGGGTACTGCCGCGGTGGAAGATCGCTCTCAAATGAATGTTTGTTTTGTGTTTAATGAGGAACATGTGCACTTGGAAGAGAAATTCAACCAAGCTTGCAAAGAAGCCAATTTGTCGGGGTTGAAAGGCCATCGCTCGGTGGGTGGATACAGAGCCTCGTTGTACAATGCATTGCCCATCGAAAGCGTGCAAGCATTGGTTGATGTAATGGAGAGTTTTGCCTCATGAGAATTTTAGCGAACGACGGAATAGATGCGGCCGGTAAAGCCATTTTGGAGGCGGCTGGACATGAAGTAATCACCCAGAAAATTGCGCAGGATGAATTGCCCGCGGCCATCGGCGATTACGATGTTTTAATCGTGCGCAGTGCAACCAAAGTGAATGCGGCGGTGATCAATGCCTCAAATTTGAAGCTGATTGCGCGTGCGGGAGTGGGTTTGGACAACATCGACATGAAAGCTGCCGGCGAAAAGAACATCCCGGTAGTGAATACACCCAATGCCAGTTCACGCTCAGTAGCAGAATTGGTGTTTGCTCATTTGTTTTCATTGTCGCGCTTTTTGCATAAAGCCAATCGACAAATGCCTACCAATGGTATCGATGGGTTCAAAGACATGAAAAAAGTGTACTCTGATGGTTTTGAATTGATGGGTAAGAAATTGGGTATCATCGGTTTTGGTCGCATCGGACAGGAGGTGGCGAAAATGGCCATCGGACTTGGAATGGAAGTGTTGGTGTACGATTACAAACAGCGTGAGTTCGATGTTGTGGTTCAATTGTCCAAAGCCTATCAGTCGAACAATTTCAAAGTTACCTTGAAAGGACAGTCTCTTCAGGCCGTTTTGTCGAACGCGGATTGCCTCACTGTTCATACCCCTGGAAGTGCGGAAGTTATTGGGTCGGCAGAAATCGCCCAAATGAAGCCAGGTGCCGTTTTGATCAATTGCGCTCGCGGTGGCGTTGTCAATGAAGTTGCGTTGGCAGATGCGTTGGCAAGCGGACAAATTTCATGCGCTGGGGTAGACGTGTTTGAAAATGAGCCGCCAACCAATGAATTGATGTTGTCTCAAGATAATTGTAGCTTGTCGCCCCACATCGGCGCTAGCACCAAGGAGGCCCAGGAAAGAGTGGGTATTGAATTGGCAGAGAAGATTACTGGGTTTTTCAATTGAGATTGTTTTGACGAAATTACGGGTACAAGCATTCAAAGCGTTGGTTCCGGTGCGAGAGCATCAACAACGCATTCCAACCTATGGTTCAGGGAAACGCCCTCAACCAGAATTGGAGCAGTTGGCCCGCAATGAAGAGTATAGTTACATTCGGATTGTAAAACCTCAATTTTTGGATCCGGAGATCGAGCAAGGTACCCCCGAGTTTTACGAGGCGAGTCGGGCTCATTTGGATGTTTTACTGCAAGCGCATGCTTTGGATGTCATTCCCAATGCCATGTTTTTATACGAGCAGCAGCAACCAAACATCGCGCCATTAAGAGGGATTGTTTTGGCTGTGGGTGCTGACAATTGTGCGGATGGCACAGTGAAAAAGCATGAAAATGTAATTGAAAGTAAAGCAGGTAGGTTGGTGAAACACATCGACGTGTTGCAGTCTATTTCGGAGCCGGTTTTGTTGACGCAAAAATTGCCCAATAACATCAAAGATTGGTTGCATGCGCCCAAAATGGAGTCGCCGTTGGTGGAAAATATCGATGTATTGGGGTTTGTCCACCGCATTTGGTTGCTGTCCGAACAGGAACAGTCAATTGTGTTGGAAGGATTTCAGAAATTGGATTCATTGTATATTGCCGATGGTCATCATCGCGTGGCGGCGGTTACAAAATTTCTTCAAGGTGCTGACAAATGTGAATCTCAAGGATTGATGTCGTTGGTGATGGACCAAGATGATCTACTCATCAAATCCTTTCACAGAATCATCAAAGGGGTAGGTGAAAAGGATGTAGTAGGGTACTTTCAGGATCATAAAATGGCTTATACTCCCGTGTTGGATTTCGATTCGTTGCAATTGAAAGCCAATCAAGCCATGGTAATTACCCGCGGGGGTGCGTATCAATTTGAATTGGGTCTGCCCAGTCCAACATTAAATGCGGTTGACCAATTGGAAGTATCTCGAATTGAATCCGGTGTACTTTCAGAATTAATGGGAATTCACGACACCAGCAACGACGCACGAATTTCGTTTATGCGTGGCGATACTCCCTTGTCGCAGATGGATGCCATGGTAAAACAAGGGGATTGTGATTGTGTTTTTGTGCTGCCCCCTAACTCCTTCTCACAGGTAGAAGCTGTGGCCGATCAAAATTTAAGTATGCCGCCCAAAAGTACCTGGGTTGAACCCAAATTGCTAACAGGGTTCGTGTCTCAATTGTTTGATTAGAACAGCGACAGTTGTTTTTTATCGGCTTTCAACTGAAAGGTTTCGCCCAATTCCGCATACAACGCCTCGATAGCCTCCATGTCGATGGTATAAACACTGGAGGTTTTCACCGACTTCATGGTGATTAGTTTTCCGTCTTTCAATTTCTGTAGGTGACCGGAAACGGTACTCTGACTGTAGGGTAGTTGATCGACAATGTCCTGACAGCTGCAGGCGCCATGTTGCATGAGGTGCTTTAAAATAGCAATTCTACCAGGATGGCCCATGGCTTTGAGTCCATCAGCCGTTGATGTGATTTTGTTTTCGAATTTTCCGCGTACTGCCATTTTTCCTCTTTTATCGTGAATTGCAAATATACTATGAAATGATATCGCTGAATTGTAATAGGCTCAAATGATGCGGTGAATTTGGTGAATGGGCTTTCTCACTTTCTGAGCGTTGACGATTGGGTCGTTTTCAATATCTCTGTATCCCACCGTAAGAATCACTGAGGCATGTAGTTTTTTATCGCGCAGTCCCAACAGGTCATCCACTACCTCGCGGTTGAATCCTTCCATGGGTGTGCTGTCGATCCGCATTTGTGCAGCAGCTACCATGGCTTTACCAAGCGCGATGTAGGCTTGATTGCTCGACCATTTGATGATTTCTTCGGCAGATTTGCCCCCCAAGAATCCCAAAATGCTTTTTCTAAATCCATCCAGTTGGGAAATTTCACGGTTTCTGGTCTCAGCCACGAATTGCAGATAGCTGTCTACCATGGCTTCTGTTACCTCTGTCCATACAGCAAAGACGAAAACATGAGAAGCTTCGGTGAGTTGTGGCTGGTTGTACGCCGCCTCGCGCATTTTAACCCTGAGCTCAGAAGATTGTATATCGTAAATTTCAAATGGTTGAAGTCCCAGCGATGTGGCCGACAGTCGAATAGATTCTAAAAGTGTATCTATTTGGGCTGCTGGCACCTCTTTGTTGATATAGCGTTTTGTGGCATAGCGCCAGTTGAGATCCTCAATGATATTCATAAAACAAAGGTAGTTGTGAATGCATTAAACACCATTCGTACGGAATTGTTTGAATCCACGTAAATTTGAGGTTTATCGAATAGCCGCAGCACAAATTCTATCAAAATGAATCATCCATCTAACCCCAAACAGCGCCTTTATTTTTGGTCGATGTTGATCTTGGTAGAATCGTTGATCTTGCTGGGGTTGTTCTTTCCGGCTTTCATGGAAAATGCCGCGCTCCAATGGGATGCTACCGAAATTTATCTCCCGTGGAAGTACTTTGTTACAGAGCAAGTAAAACAGGGGTTTCTTCCTCTGTGGAATCCATACATGTCTGGCGGATTTCCGCAGCACGGCGACCCCGGCACTTGGTATGAATTGAGTTATTTGTTTGCTGCGACCCACGAGTATAATTTGCAGTCGCTGTTGTTTGAGTATTTAACCCATTTGTTGATAGCATCGCTTGGGTTTGCCTTTCTTTTGCGCCGTATCCACACCCCGAGCATTCCCGCAGGGATTTTGGGTATTGTATATTCATTGAGCGGTTTTTTCTTGGGTAATGCCCAGCACTTGGGATGGGTGATTGGGTTTGCATGGTTACCTTGGTTGTTGGGATTGATGTTGGGGATGTTTCGGTCTGAGGGGGATGTTTCTGCGCGATACGCTTACGCTGTGCTTTTGGGCATTGTGGCCCATTTTCAGTTTGTTGGGGGATATTTGGGCGTAACTGCATTGTCATTGTACAGTGCCGCAGGGGTTTGGGTGTTTTGGATTTGTGCCGATCGAAATCACCGCACCGCAAAACAATTGATACAACAGTGTTGGGGTTTGATAGTCAGCTTAGCCGTTTTTATCGGCCTGTCGCTACCGGCTTTGTTGAGTTTCTGGGATTTACAGCAGTTGATTACGCGCACTGAAATGCTATCGATCCAAGACATGCAATTTGGCCATTGGCCTTGGAGGGCAATTACATCGATGTGGTTTGTGGAAGCCGACCAAACGATGGCAGAAGGCTTTGCCGACATAAGTCTCATCAATGTGCGATGGAGTTTCTCACTTTTGGTTTTTCTTGTGGCCTCATTCACTGCGCAATTGATCACGGAATTGATGGGTCGGAATCTTAGAATTGGTCGCCCCGTGTTGCTATCGGTAGGATTGGCGGTGTTGTTTTTTCTGTTGGCGGTTGGACCTGAATCGCCCGTGCATGCGTTAGTGGTTCCGAGATTGCCGTTGTTACAATTGTTTCGATTTCCAGCCATTTATCGGGGAATGGCCTTGTTGATGTTGTTGATAGCGTCTGCTTTTGCAATAAAACAGCACTGGGAGGTATTAAAGCGATGGAGCTGGCTGATGGCATTGTTGGTAGTGGCCGAGGTTGTTTATGGCGCATCACGAGATATCAAAAACACGGTGCTCGTGAAAATTCCTGCCAATGAGGTGAATGGGAAACTGCATGAATTCTCTCGAAAAGGGCCCCAATTGGGAGTATGGCGCAAACACATTCCATTGTCGAAGCCAGTGGATTCCGATTCGCAGATGAATGCTAAAGTGCCTTTCATGAATCAAAACCAGGGAGTTTATCTCAAGCAATGGGCCACCGACGGATATAATCCCTATCAATTGCAGGTGAAAGAAAATGAAGACGCCAATTCTGTAACGAATGTTGAAGAGGCGATAATCGCCTTGGATAGTGCGGGGAATATTGTCCCCAAGGGCATTTTGAAGGTGGGTGAGGTGTTTGAAAATGGACAAAAAATGGCTTTTCGCGGGGTGGTTTATGACAAGAATGTTTGTTTTTTCGTTGTGCGACAAACGCCATCGAAACATTGGCAGTTGACTTCGGGGGGCCGGTCCCTGGCTTGGTCGTCGTACGGTAACACGGGAATAAAAATTCCTGCGGCAAATCATTTTCAATTGGATTACAAACCCAATTACTTGGGAGATGCTGTTTTTTGGATTTTTAAATGCACTTGGGTTTTGTGTCTAATGCTGTTGATTATCAATAGAATCAAGGGTATGGTGGAAATAGAGTCGAAAAAACATTGAATATTTTTCCTGTTTTTGTTGTGCGAGTCAAAGAAAATACTATCTTTGCATTCCCGTTCAGAAGAACAACAAAGGGAGTTTAGCTCAGCTGGTTCAGAGCATCTGCCTTACAAGCAGAGGGTCGGGGGTTCGAATCCCTCAACTCCCACAAAAAAGCCTTCTCACATCTTTGAGAAGGCTTTTTTTATTGATTGATTTTTTGAATTCTCAATTCCAAAATATGTCGATTAATTGTGTGATTGTGTTAGGGAAGTTTGAATAACTTCGCAATCATGAGACCTGAATCCAAAGCGTTTTTAGAAACCTACCTCAACAATGTAAGTCCCACCGGATTTGAACATTCTGGACAATCCATTTGGCTCAACTATTTAAAGCCCTATGTACAGGAGACCTTTGTGGATACTTATGGTACCGCTGTGGGTGTGATCAATCCCGGAATGCCGTATAAAGTGGTGTTGGAAGCGCATGCCGATGAAATCTCCTGGTTTGTGAATTACATTTCTGAAGATGGGTACATCTACGTCATACGCAACGGGGGCTCTGATTTTCAAATTGCCCCTTCCATGCGTTGTAACATCCATTGTGAAAATGGAAATGTGGTGAAAGGTGTTTTTGGCTGGCCTGCCATCCATGTTAGAGCCGATAAAAATCCAGAAACCAAACAAGAAAATATTTTTATCGATTTGGGTTGCACTAGCAAAGCCGAGGTAGAGGCCTTGGGCGTGCACGTGGGGGCTGTGGCCGTTTTTGAAGCGGATTGCTTTTGGTTGAACGACAAACACCTTGTGGGAAGGGCGCTCGACAATCGCATGGGAGGATTCATGATTGCAGAGGTTGCTCGTCAGCTGTCTGAGAACCAAGACACCCTGCCATTTACGGTCTATTTGGTGAACAGTGTCCAGGAGGAAATTGGCTTGCGTGGTGCGGAAATGATTTCACGCCGACTTCAGCCCGATGTGGCCATCATTACCGATGTTACCCACGATACTTGCTCCCCATTATACAATAAAAAACAACAA
>JBJTNN010000262.1:0-2541 GCA_046074125.1 Bacteroidota bacterium | reverse complement strand
GTAGGGAAGTAATCGAGATTATGATCGAGGAAGGAAAGGGGGGCGGCCGCAGGCCGCCCCTCTTGCGTTTATACAGACTGGCCGACACCCAACGTAATCCTCATCCCAATTTTATTGTCGGAACAGGTGAAGTTTGGGTGATTAAATCAAGCGGTAATTATCGAACAGAAAAGTCGAACATCGTTTGTCCGGCTAGCACTCCCTTCAGTTGGTCGCCCGGCTTTACAGGACCTACACCTTCGGGTGTGCCGGTGAAAATGTAATCGCCAATCCGCAAGCCAAAATAGGCTGATACATGCGAAATGATCTCATCCACCCGGTGTATCATGTGTTTGGTGTGCCCTTGCTGCACGATTTCCCCGTTTTTTTCCAGATGGAAATTACAGTCGTCGATCCCATGATTATTTCCTTCCGACAATACCGACAGGGGCAAGAAGTTGGCAATCACGGCTGAGTGGTCGAATCCTTTGGCTTTCTCCCAGGGCAACCCTTTGGCTTTGAGTCGATTTTGAACGTCTCTGGCGGTAAAGTCGATCCCCAACGACACTTCATCGTAGTAGTCTTTGGCGAATTTGACGGGAATATGTCGGCCCGGCTTCTTAATTTTCACCACCAATTCTACTTCGTGGTGAATTTCATTGGAAAAATCGGGGATGAAAAAGGGGTTGTTGTTTCTCAACAGGGCTGTATCGGGTTTGATGAAAATGACGGGCTCTTCCGGTGTCTCGTTGTTGAGTTCGCGGATATGCGCATCGTAGTTTCTGCCGATACAGATGATTTTCATGCCTTGAAGGGTAGATTAGTCTTTTACCAGGGTGCTTTCGCGCTCTGGACCCAGGGAGATAACGCGTATTTTGGTGCCCAAGTAGTTTTCTACAAAGTGCACATAATTGCGGAATCGCTCATCCATGGCCTCAAATCCTTGGGTATGACTGAGGTCTTCGCCCCAGCCAGGGAACCATTCTAGGATGGGTTCTACATCGCTACTGCAGAGGTTTGCGGGGACTTGTTCACTGCGAACACCGTTAATCATGTAGGCGGTACAAGCGGCGATTTTATCCATGCCGTTCAATACATCGCTCTTCATCATGATGAGTTCGTCTACGCCGTTCAGCATGCAAGTATATTTCAAGGCAACCAGATCGATCCAGCCGGTTCTGCGTTTTCTGCCGGTGGTGGCCCCAAATTCATGTCCTTTGATGCGCAAATACTCCCCTGTTTCGTTGTCGAGCTCGGTAGGGAATGGCCCTGAACCCACGCGGGTGCTGTAGGCTTTGAAGATGCCGAATACTTTACCCACTTGTTTGGGAGCAACGCCCAAGCCTGTGCACACGCCACCGGCCAAGGTGTTTGAGCTGGTAACAAAGGGGTAGGTGCCGAATTCTACATCGAGCAAGCTGCCTTGGGCGCCTTCTGCGAGCACTTTTTGTCCTTTGCTGATACAATCGTGGATGAAATATTCGCTGTTTACCAGTTTGTGTCCTTTCAAGAATTCGATAGCACTGAAGAATTTTTCTTCATCCGCCTCCAATTGGAAATCGGTGAAGCCGTGGAATTCAATCATGCGCAGGTGGTCTTTTACCACGGCTTGATAGCGCTGACGGAAATCGGCCTCAAGGATATCGCCAACACGGAGGCCTGAACGACCAATTTTGTCTTTGTAAGTTGGACCGATACCGCGGAGGGTGGATCCAATTTTGGCATCGCCTTTGGCTGCTTCTGAGGCGGCATCAAGAATGCGATGGGTTGGTAAAATAAGGTGGGCTTTTTGTGAAATGAACAACCGCTCTTTGTAGTCTGGGCATTCGTTCACGATGCGCTCGATTTCTTCGCGCAATCGCACGGGGTCGATTACAACGCCATTGCCAATAAGGTTGATGGTTTCCTTGCGGAAAATGCCAGAGGGGATGGTATTGAGGACAAATTTTTTGCCTTCAAAATCCAGTGAATGTCCGGCGTTTGGACCACCCTGAAAACGAGCTACCACGTTGTATTTCGGCGTGAGATAGTCCGCAATTTTTCCTTTTCCTTCGTCGCCCCATTGGAGGCCAAGTATAACATCAACCATGTAAGTAATTGTCTAGAGTCTATAGTTTGTTGGGGACCAAGCCACATTGGGCACATTCGCCTTGTTCGTTGGTGCTTGGGTCACCGTATAAATGTAAAGAGTGGCTGCTCACGTTGAATTTAAGCAAATTTCCCATGGTGCTGGTGATTTGTTGTACGCGGGGATCGCAAAATTCAAACACTTTTTTGCAGTGATTGCAAATTAGGTGATCGTGTTGTTTGTATCCGTAAGCTTGTTCGTAATGTGAGGTATTTTGTCCGAACTGGTGACGTTTTACCAGCCCCGATTCCACCAGCAGGTCTAGCGTATTGTATACGGTGGCTCTGCTCACGTGGTAGTTTCGTGATTTCATTTTGAGGAACAATTCATCCACGTCGAAATGACTTTTTGAGGAGTAAATTTCGTCGAGAATGGCATAGCGCTCTGGGGTCTTGCGCTGTTGATTTTGTTCTAAGTAGGCTGTGAAGAGTTCC
>JBJTNN010000261.1:0-3015 GCA_046074125.1 Bacteroidota bacterium | reverse complement strand
TCTACATCGAGGTAGGTACCCCGCTGATGGGTATGGGTGTATCGATTGATATTCTCTTGATTGGCGATGTACTTTTTATTGGAAAAGGTGCCGGCGACCCACTGCCAAGAAAGGGCATTGGAACCCCAATCGCCATCCAACAGGTGGGCATACATCCACTGGGCGGGCAATTTCCAGTGGGCGCCGGCGAGGTTGCAAGTGATAAAGGCCGTGTACATGCGCTGATGGTTGTGCAGGTAGCCCGTTGAAAGGAGTCGGTGTATACCCACGTCGATGCCTTCAATGCCCGCGGTTCCCGCCGCTCTCGCGGCGGGAACCGCGGTGTGTTTCACCCCCTGCTGTGCACCCCGAATGTCGGCGTTGATCCCATCGCCCAAACCCATCCAAACCCGCTGAAAAAAATCGCGCCACGCCAACTGCTGCACAAACCCAAACATCTGCTCAAAACTGTATCCCTTGTCCAACAAAAATTCCCAAATCATCCGGGTAGAAATCACCCCCCGCGATACGTAAGGACCCAATTCGGTGACGCTGCCATTCACATAATTGCGCGATTTGCCATAACCCTTCACGTCTATTGACGCCATCAATGCCCTGATTTTATCCTGGTGACTCATCGCTTGCTGATTTTGTTGTTGGAAATTGACTTTTGCCTGCTGCAATGAAACCGATTCACCGCCTCGCTCCGCAACTTCAAATGCTTGATGCTCGCCCCACTGTTCACCCGCTTGCGCCACAAATTGAAACTGCTGCGCTTCAACTGCCTGCGCATCAGCGCAATTACCTGCGACTCCGAATACCCAAACTGCGCCTTGATTGCCTCAAATGGCGTTCTATCCTCCCAGGCCATCTCTATGATTCTGTCCTCCATGATGGCCCTCTGTTCACTGTCCGATAACCCCTGAGGTATCGCGGCCACCTTCGAATTTCTCTCGTTCGCCACCCAAACCTTGCCCACCAACTCTAAAGAACCTGCCGCTGCAGCAGGAGCCACCCGACCCAATAAAGCATTCTGGTCCTTGACCTTGTCCTTGCGCTTGTCTTCAATTCCCAATATGAAATCCTGCTTATGCATCGTTTAATCCCTCCAAAAATGTCTCGGCCGACAGCGACAATCGCGCCCGCTTTTCTGAATCCATCTTGTCATACGACTTCACCATCACCCCCATCCGCGGATTCTTCAAAAAGAAATCCCGGTGCTTATCAATAAATCGCCAATACAACCCATCCCACACTTCCGTCCATGCCCCCTTTTCAAAATCACCCATCTTCATCAAATAATTGCTCCCGCTGATATATGGCTTGGTACTCATCATCCCGCCGTCGCCAAACTGACCCATCCCGTAAACATTCGGCACCATCACCCAATCGTACGCGTCCATGAACAACTCCATGAACCACCGATACACCTCGTCTGGATCAAAATCGCACAACAACATAAAATTACTCAACACCATTAACCGCTCAATGTGATGGCAATAACCGTTCTTCAATACCTTCTTGATCACCACATCCACCGGGGTGATGCCCGTGGTTCCGTCGTAAAACGACCGTGGAATTTTTCGTTTGTAACCCCAGTAATTGCGGGTTCTTTGCTTTCTGCCAACAACCAAATACAGGCCCCGAATAAACTCCCGCCAGCCAAGCAATTGCCTCACAAACCCCTCCACATCGTTCAACGGCAAATCCCGCGAATTGTAGGCCTGTAGCACTGCGTCTAACACGTCCTGCGGCAACAACAAACCGCTGTTGAGATAGACCGATAGCAAACTGTGATGCAACAAGGTTTCCTTCGTGACCAACGCATCTTCGTACGTGCCGAAATGCAGCAATCGGTTTGCAACAAAGTCTTTCAACCAACGCTGAGCGCCCGCATGGGATATGGCGTAGTCAAAATCACCCGCAAAAGCACCCGGTGATGTCGGAAAATACTGCTGCACGTAGGCCACAGCTTCCGTCCAATAGTCATTATCTGCCCCACTTCTACCGCCTTCCAAAACCGGCACCACACCATTTTTGGGGAACCGCTCCCGGTTGTCTTCGTCGAAACTCCACTTGCCACCACGCGGTTTACCGCCATCCATCAACACCTGAAAATGCTTGCGCTGGGTGGAATAAAAATTGGCTTGCAAAAAATGTGATTTTCCCGAAAAATATGCCTGAACCCCCGCCCGATTCAGCAAAAACTGCGGCGTATCGTGATACAGCAACGCAATGTCGTTGGCCACAGCCGCAACCCTCAACCGCTGCACCAACCAATCGTCTTCAACACGGTATAAATGCAACGCCCGAATACCCTCCTCGCTCCATCGCTTCACCCACACCGACACATCCAGGGGCTGGCCCTAGCACGACAAATATCGCACCGTTACACCGCGCTGTTGTAACGCATCGGCATAGCATCGCATCGACGCTCGATGAAAGACCAATTTCTGCTTATGGAAAGCGAATTCGTGAAAAAACAGCGCCTCTTCCAACAGCACAACTTCCCGCGCCTCGCTGGGTAGCGAGTCAAACAATTGGTGGGGAAAAACCAGCCACAACGCCGTATTGCCTGAGGAAGTCACGCACTACGAACAAGTAGCAACCAAATTGGTTTTGCAGTTTGTTTAAGGACTGACCAAAATTCCGCAAAATCGCTTTTTACATGCATTTTCTCTCTCTTTGAAACCATCACCGCATTGGGTTGTTGATTTGGATATATGTCGAAAAGAGCCATCGTCGTTGGAGCCGGAATTGCGGGCATCGCCACATCCATCCGACTGTCGAAACTCGGATTTTCGGTGGACGTTTTCGAGGCAAGTGCGCACCCTGGCGGCAAAATGAGTGCCTTTGAGTCCGCCGGTTATCGATTCGATGGTGGTCCTTCGTTGTTCACCCTCCCCCAACTCGTGGATGAATTGTTCACCCTTTGCGTGGAGGCCCCCAAAGCCCATTTCAACTATCAGCAGCTCGATACCATCTGTCATTACTTTTATGAGGATGGCACCCGATTTCAGGCGCACCAATCCTGGG
>JBJTNN010000260.1:0-2555 GCA_046074125.1 Bacteroidota bacterium | reverse complement strand
GGTCAAGCCCAAAATGCTGATGGTATCGGCTTCTTGGATTTTGTCGTAATCGGCTTTGTCGGCAAACGTCAACGCCAACATCCCTTGTTTTTTAAGGTTGGTTTCGTGGATACGGGCAAAGCTCTTTACCAATACGGCACGGACACCCAAGTGGCGGGGTTCCATGGCGGCGTGTTCACGGCTAGAGCCTTCACCGTAGTTTTCATCGCCCACCACAACCGATCCGATGCCCGCTGCTTTGTAGGCGCGCTGTGTACCGGGAACGGTATCGTATCCACCGGTCAATTGGTTTTTCACTTCGTTCGCTTTTTCATTGCAGAAGTTGATGGCGCCGATTAATAGGTTGTTGGAGATGTTATCGAGGTGACCGCGGAATTTCAACCAAGGACCTGCCATTGAGATGTGGTCGGTGGTACATTTTCCTTTGGCTTTGATGAGCAATTTGAGGTTGTCAAGGTCGGTGCCTTCCCATGCTGCGAATGGGTCGAGCAGTTGCAAACGGCTGCTATTTGCGGACACTTTTACTTCCACTTGGCTGCCATCTTCGGCGGGCGCTTGGTATCCAGCATCTTCCACGGCAAAACCGCGGGTTGGCAATTCGTCGCCAGATGGGGGATCCAATTTTACGGCTTCGCCATTTTCGTTGATGAGGGTATCGGTGAGTGGGTTGAAGGTCAAATCACCTGCGATGGCCAATGCAGTCACGAGTTCTGGGCTACCTACAAACGCGTATGTATTGGGGTTTCCATCGGCTCTTTTGGCAAAGTTTCTGTTGAAGGAGTGAACGATGGTGTTTTTTTCTTGCTTTTCAGCACCCATACGATCCCACATACCGATGCAAGGCCCACAAGCGTTGGCGAATACTTTTGCACCAATCTGGTCGAAGACTTCGAGGAAGCCATCGCGTTCTATGGTGTAGCGCACTTGCTCTGAGCCTGGGGTGATCATGTATTCGGCTTTGGTTTTGAGGTTCTTTTGTGAAACCTGTTTTGCCAAAGAAACGGCGCGAGAAATGTCTTCATAGGAGGAGTTGGTACAGCTTCCGATCAAGCCAACTTCTACGGTGGTAGGCCAGCCATTGGCGGCGGCGGTTTCTTTCATTTTAGAGATGGGTGTGGCCAAATCTGGGGTGAAAGGACCGTTGAGGTGGGGTTCCAATTCAGACAGGTTGATTTCTATGACTTCGTCGAAGTAGGCCGATGGGTTGGCATATACTTCGGGGTCGGCATTGAGGTGTTCACGAACGCCGTTGGCAGCGTCGGCGATGGCTTCGCGACCTGTGGCGCGGAGGTAGCGCTCCATGGAGTCGTCGTAGCCGAAGGTGGAGGTTGTGGCACCAATTTCAGCACCCATGTTACAGATGGTGCCTTTACCGGTACAGCTCATGGCGTTTGCGCCTTCACCAAAATATTCTACGATGGCTCCGGTGCCACCTTTTACGGTGAGGATACCTGCCACTTTGAGGATCACGTCTTTGGGGGCTGCCCAGCCGTTGAGTTTGCCGGTTAATTTGATACCGATGAGTTTGGGCCATTTGAGTTCCCAGGGGAGACCGGCCATCACGTCACAGGCGTCAGCACCACCCACACCGATGGCGATCATGCCCAATCCACCGGCATTCACGGTATGGGAATCGGTACCGATCATCATACCTCCGGGGAAGGCGTAGTTTTCAAGCACCACTTGGTGGATGATTCCTGCACCGGGCTTCCAGAAGCCGATGCCATATTTGTTTGAAACCGACGCCAAGAAGTCGTACACTTCTGCGCTCTCTTGGGTGGCTTTGGTTAAATCTTCACCGGCACCGGTTTTTGCGGTGATCAGGTGGTCGCAATGCACGGTTGAGGGAACGGCCACTTTTGGGCGACCGGCTTGCATGAATTGCAAAAGGGCCATCTGTGCAGTGGCATCTTGCATGGCCACGCGGTCTGGCGCGAAATCTACATAGTCTTTCCCACGGCCAAAAGAATGGGGCGCGGCATTATCCCACAGGTGGGAGTAAAGGATTTTTTCTGTAAGGGTGAGGGGGCGGCCCAGGAGTTGGCGTGCTGCGGCGACGCGCTCGGGCATTCTTTGGTAAACGGATTGGATAAGGTCTAAATCGAAAGCCATGGATATGCTATAAATTGCTATTTCCACAAATTTCGGAAATTTTCCGCGGATTTTTTCGGAAATCGGCATCTTTGTAGGGTGGACAAACCGCGTGTGATTTTGGGGATTGATCCGGGCACCAATTTGTTGGGATACGGGTTGATACAGATTGATGGGAAGTCGCCCAAGTTATTGGGCTTGGGGGTGGTGCGTTTGGCGAAGGTTGGCGATGCGGGGGAGAAGTTGCATCACATTTACGAGCGGGTAACGGCGTTGATTGAGGGTTTTGATGTGACGGAGGTGGCGGTGGAAGCGCCATTTTTTGGGAAGAATGTTCAGTCGATGCTGAAATTGGGGCGGGCTCAAGGGGTTGCCATCGCGGCAGCGATAGGCAAGGGCTTGCCTGTATTTGAATATGTGCCGAGAAAAATCAAACAGTCCATTGCGGGCAATGGGAATGCAAG
>JBJTNN010000259.1:0-6048 GCA_046074125.1 Bacteroidota bacterium | reverse complement strand
TTTCGTTGAAAACCTCAACGGCAAATACATCACTGCCGAAGACGTAGGGACAACCACGCGCGACATGGAATACGTGAACATGGAAACAGACCACGTAGTTGGATTGCCAGAAAGCATGGGTGGTGGTGGAGATCCTTCTCCAGTTACTGCCTACGGAACTTACATGGGTATCAAAGCTTCTGCCAAACAGGCCTGGGGTAATGATAGCTTGGCAGGTCGTTCTGCTGCCGTAATGGGCATCGGGAAAGTGGGCATGCATTTGTTGGAATACCTTCACAAAGAGGGCGTGAAATTGTATGTGGCTGATATCAACGATTCTGCTTTGCAAGCGGCGGCAACCCAATTTGGGGCTACCATCGTGAGCGGTGAGGACATGGTTGGTTTGGATGTCGACATTTTTGCTCCTTGCGCTTTGGGTGGTATCATCAACGATGTTACTTTGCCCAAGTTGAAGTGTGCCATTGTTGCCGGTGCTGCCAACAACCAATTGGAAGATGAGAAAATCCACGGTGATGCATTGAAAGCCAAAGGCATTATCTATGCTCCTGATTTTGTGATCAATGCCGGTGGTTTGATCAACGTTTACTCAGAATACAATGGGTATGTTCGTGAAAACGCGATGTCTCAAACCGAGAATATTTACAACACCATTTTGGAGATCTACAAGAAGTCTGAGCGTGAAAATGTAAACAACCAACAAGCCGCTATCTTGCATGCTGAAAAACGCATTCAAGACATGATGTTGGTGCATAGCACGTATTAATCTTTCATCCTGCGTCGGCAGGGGATATCCCAAGGGGCGGCAATCGTGAGATTGCCGCCCCTTTTTATTAACTTCGCCACATGTCGGCCCGCAATCCCAGGTTTCCCATCGAATGGAATCGCAATTCCAGCGCGGCCGCCATGGCCATGGCCGTAGTGGCCCTGGTGAACGTGTACATCGCCGTAATTACGCCGGTGCCTGCAGGCGGACAAGATTCCTGGAATCATTACCTGTACGCAAGGTGGGCCATTCAACATCCCACATTGATATTGGATCAGTGGGGCAAGCCGTTTTTTACCTTGTTGGCTTTGCCGTTTGCTCAGTTTGGCATTGGCGCCGTTTTGTTGCTCAACCACCTGTGTGTTTTAGGAACCGCATGGCTGTCGTACCTCACCGCGAGGAAACTGGGACTGAAAAACCCATGGATGGTGATATTCTTGTTCGCATGGCAACCCATCGTGTTGTCGAATGTTCATTCCGCCCTCACAGAGCCTTCCAATGCACTCGTTTTGGTGTGGATTTGTTATTTGTACGCAGGAAATCGCTGGAAATCGGCAACGCTGCTTGCTTCATTTCTGCCGGTGATCCGCAGCGAGGGATTTGTGCTGTTGGCCGCCATTTTGTTCTTTTTGGCCCTGAGAAACCGCTGGAAATATATGCCTTTGGCGACCGTGGGTGTGCTTATTTACGGACTGCTGGGCGCCATTGCTAGTGGGGAATGGAATTGGTTGATCGCCAAGAATCCTTATGTGCGACAAGAGGTTGATGGTGGGTTTGATGCAGGTCATGGTAGTTTTTGGCATTATGCATCGCATCAAAAAGAAATCATGGGCATCATTGTGGCATCGCTTTGTTTGGTGTCGCTTTGTTTGGTACTGGCCTACGTGGCAAGGAGGCTCAAACGCAAAACACCGGCGCAAAATAGTCAGATGGCCCTGTGGTTATGGTGGCCTTTGCTCGGAGGCTTTTTTCTTGCGCACAGCATCCTGTGGTGGAAAGGTGCCATGGGTTCTCACGGTCTGGTCAGGGTATTCGTTACCGTTTCTCCCATCATGGCATTATTGTCGATGTATAGCTTGGATCGCATCATGCGGATAGAGATTCGTTTGTTGAATCGCGCGCTGAAAGCCATGGTGTCGGCCGGAATGTTCTTGGTTGCCTTCCCCGGCGCGGGTTTGCCGTATCCGTGGCAGGGTGTTGCGCAGTGTGATGTGATTTACAACGGTCGGGACGATAACAAACCTGTGGCTCAGGCCTTGCGATGGATACAGGCATCGAATGAATACAAAGACGCCCTTTTGGTTCATCAAATTCCGGCCATCAATGTGTTCAAGCAGTTGGATCCTTGGGGCGCGGAATTGGAATTGCATCCTCAATCGCCCAGCGGAGAATGGATGCCTGCGAATCCTGTGGCTCAATGGCCCAAAGCCAGCAGAACGCTATCGATTTGGTCGGTAGACACCAAAGACAGCGGGGCCCATGATTGGTTGCCGTTGGGGTCGGTGATTCTGTGGGATAATTTTCATGGCCGACGCGACGGTAACATGGATCGGTCAGAACTGATGTCGTTGCGAAATTATCGCACCATCTATCAGTCGGGCTTGTTGGATGCAGACACCACCAACGACGTAATTGTTCGGGTAAAAATCAACCCATAACCCTTTATTTCTGGGGTTCCAAGTGCGGAATCAAATCAATGCAAATGGCGGTAAGGGCTTTGTTTAGCGCGATGCAATCTGCTGTGCTGCTGCTGAGGTGGGGCGTTACCCGGATGCCGCGAATGATGGGATGTTCAATGGCTACGGTAAACAGGCCAAATTTATTGAACAGGGTTGTGGCCAATTCTGTGGGGGTGTAGCCGTTGATGTTGACGGTGGCGATGGCTCCGCCGCGGTTGAATGGCAGCAAGGGTGACTGCAGTTTAAATGCATCCATGTTCATCAGATCGGTAACGGCATTCATGTTGGCTTGGTATTGGGGATCGTTCAAAATGCCCAATCCTTTTCCGAAATTCTCCAGCGCCTGCTTGTTGCCAATCCAAAGCAGTTTGAGGTAGGTGAGGCGGTTGTATTTGCTTACGCTGCCCAAAAGGCGATGAAATTCTATGGCTTTGGGGATGGTCTGCAGCGAGTGGATGGGTCGGGTACCTTGGTGCTCAAATTTTCGGATGTCGGTGCGCTCAGCACTAATATCACCCATCAACGGCCACACTTCTCTGATGTGTTTTTGTTTCATGAACAAGAATCCTACCCCGATGGGGTTGCAGAGCCATTTGTGTAAACTGCCTCCAATGACATCCACGCCGGCATTTCTGAGTTCGAGCATTTCGATGGGTGTATGGGCCAAGCTGTGGGCGGCATCCACCACGACCAATATGTTGGGGTTAATTTTTTTGGCTTCACGGGTGATGGCTACCACGGGGATGAGTTGCCCGGTGAGGTTGATCATGTGGGTGAGGTGCAACATTTTTGTGCGGGCGGTAATCAAAGAGGTGTAGGCCCGGATGATTTCGGCATCGCTTTGTGGAATGATGGGGACTTGGGCTACGTTTAGGCGGATCGACCATCGAGCAACGGCTTGTTGAAAGGCTTCTACCATGGAGCCGTAATCCTGATCGCCGATGACAACTTCATCGCCAGGCTGCCATTGCGTACCCATGATGACGATGTTGAGGCTTTCGGTGGTATTGCGGGTAAAGGCCACTTCGCTGGGCAATAAGCCCTGAAATTCGGCAAATGCCGTTCTGGCGGCTTCAATTTCTTGTTGCTGGGCCGTGCGCATGAAATGGCTTGTTTGGGTATTGATGTGGGTTTCCGCGGCCAAGTGGTGGGAGAGTGTCCCTTGGGGTTGGTGGCTGAAGTATCCGTTCTCGAGGTTGATGAATCCTGTTGAACGCTTGAAATTGGTGGCAATTACGCCCCAATAGGCCTCGTTGTGGGGGTGCGATGGAATCCCGGTTTTGGGTAGGATATAGGTTGGTTTTGGGGAGTTCTCGTCCTTCTTTTTGTCTTTGGAGGCCTTGGCCGACAGACTTTCTGGCAATAGTATTGTGCCCGCCGCGGTGGCGCTGAGCGATTGGATGAAATGTTTACGCTTCACCCTAGCAAGATAAGAAATTCTGCGTTAATTGGTTTTGATGTCTTGCAATCGGAGTTGCAAATTGGTGCGGCCGTTGTAAGTGTTTTCTTCGATGCAGTAGCAGGCATGGAAAATCTGACTGTCTGTAACGGAGGGCCAGTGTTCTGCCAAGCCAAATCCAATAGAATCCATGGGGCCGTTGGGTGTTTGAACCTGCATTTTTAGGTGGCGATCTTTGAGGATTTTGGCGGTTTGATTGGCTTTGAGGTTGTTGCTTCTGAAAACGGGGATGGAATTTCCAGGTCCGAAGGGCGACAACTGTTTCAGGATTTTCATCATGCCGGGGGTGATGAGGGCAGTATCCATTTCCAAGTCGTATTCGACCACCGGAACCAAATCTTCTTCGGTGACCGTTTCTCTGACGATGGCCTCAAATCGATCAGCAAATGCATCGAAATTTTCCACTTTGATACTCAGTCCTGCCGCGTATTTGTGTCCGCCAAACTGCTCCACCAAATCGCCGCAAGCGCCGATGGCTTCATGGATGTCGAAGGTTTTGATGCTGCGCGCGCTGCCGGTGAGCATGCCATCGTTGAGTGAAAAGACAATGGTGGGTTTGTAAAACTGCTCTACCATGCGGGAGGCAACGATGCCTATAACGCCTTTAGACCAGCCTTCGCCCTGCAATACCATGGAGTATTTGCTCAACAGGCGTGGACTGTTTTGTACCATGTCGATGGCGTCGCGGGTAATGTCCGAATCCAACTCTTTGCGTTCATGGTTGCGCTCGGAGAGTACTTTTGCGTATTTCTTGGCGGTGTGGTAGTCTTTTTCGATCAAGACTTTTACCGCGGCTTTGGCGTCGGCGATTCTTCCGGCTGCATTGATGCGTGGACCAATGCCAAAGATGATATCAGAGATGTTGTATTGTTCCTTTTTTGGACAATCGTCGAGCAGTGTTTGTAGTCCGATGCTGGGATTTTCGTTCAATTTTTTCAAGCCATAGAACGAGAGCACACGGTTTTCGCCGCGAATATCAACCAAGTCGGAGGCGATGCTTACAGCCACCATATCGAGGTAGTCATAGACCATCTCTGTGGGCATGCCTTGTTTTTCGTTGTAGGCTTGGATGAGTTTGAAGCCGATGCCTGCCCCAGAAAGTTCTTTGTAGGGGTAGGTGCAATCGCTGCGCTTGGGGTTTAGGATGGCGGCGGCATTGGGCAGGGTTTCACCGGGCAAGTGGTGATCGCAGATGATGACATTCAGTCCAAGTTGATTGCCATAATCGACCAGTTCGTTGGAGCGGATGCCACAATCCAGGGCGATAACCAAGGTGAAGCCATTGGCGGCGGCGTATTCCAGGCCGGTTCTGCTGATTCCGTAGCCCTCTTTGTAGCGATCGGGAATGTAGTATTCAATGTTTTGGTTGAAGGATTTGAAGTAGGAGTATACGATACTCACGGCGGTGGTGCCATCTACATCGTAATCGCCATAAACCATGATGCCTTCTTGGTTTGAAACGGCTTGTTGGATCCGGCGTATGGCCACGTCCATGTCCTTCATTTCAAACGGGTTGTGAAGATCGTCGAGCTTGGGTCTGAAAAATTTCTCGGCTTTCTCGTAGGTGTCGATACCGCGTTGAACGAGAATGGTGGAAATGTATGGGTTGACGCGAATGCTTTCGGAGAGTTGCAATACCTGTTCCTGATTGGGTAGAGGTTTTGCGCGCCAACGATATTCCATAACTTTTGCAAAAATCGGCTTTTTTGGGCAGATTAACAACCCAATCCGCAGGGAGAATTGTATATTTGTTTATCATGAAAGCATGGATTTTTTTCATTGTTTCTTTGTGCGGGGCGAAAATTGTGGCCCAGCCAACGATCACATCGAGTCAGATGCCAAAATCGGGCGATACACTGAGATATTCCAATGCTTTGCCCACGGAGCTGCCTTCGAATTATGAAACGGGGGGTGCGAATATGTCTTGGGATTTCAGTGCTATGACGCCGCAAAGGCAGCAGTTGTTGAATTATTACAGTGCAACCAAAACGCCCTATTCGTTTTACTTTTTTGGTCAGATCGGACAAAAAACCGCCGATACGGTTGGGGCGGGACCCATTACTTTAACGAATGTGTATTCGTTTTACACCAACAGTTCAAAGGTGTTCAAAGCGGAGGGCATTGGCTATCAATATTCGGGTTTTCCA
>JBJTNN010000258.1:0-5065 GCA_046074125.1 Bacteroidota bacterium | reverse complement strand
TGGAGATGGTGAACCGCATGAACCGAGCAGATTTTGTGTTGTTGGGAGAGGAAATGATGAAAACGGCCAGGCAGGTGAGTACGGGGAGTCCGATGAACACCCGGGAGGAAATGTACGATGCCTATCAACGCTGTTTGCGTTTGATGAGTTATTTGCAGGCGGTGGAAGACATGGGAATTATTTCTTCGGCAGAATATAAGGACTTGGAGATTCAAATATTGGCATTGACGAACCAGATTCAGGGGATGTACAAAAAAGCCCAATGTTAACTTTATGTTAAATATGGATTAAGGGAATTTTTGTGTTTGGGCTGATGGTAAATTTGTTGCGATAAATTTATAATCATGGCATTAAACAACATCCTCAGCGTTTTTTTACCTAAAGACAAGGTATTTTACAGCTTGTTTGAACAGACAGCGGCCAACATCACCGAGATGGGCGTTTTGTTGCACCAATTTGTTTTCGAAACGGATCCAAACAACCGTTTAACCATTAGCAAACAAATTGAAGATTACGAGCACAAAAATGACGAGTTGACCCACAAGATTTTTACAGAGTTGGGAAAAAACTTTATCACGCCGTTTGACCGTGAGGACATTCACTATTTGGCAACAGCCATGGATGATGTAGCGGATTACATTCATGCTTCTTGCAAGAAGATGCAGTTCCACGGGGTTAACCCACACGAGCAGGGCATTCAAAGCTTGGCAGAAATCATCATGCAGAGTGCTGCAGAGGTGGGAAAAGCGGTGATGCAGTTGCGCGAATTGAAACGTCCAGAAAAAATCATGGAGAGTTTGGTAAGAATCAACAGTTTTGAGAATCATGCCGACAATGTATTTGACATGAGCATCAAGAACCTGTTTGAGGTAGAGAACGATTTCAAGGAATTGATTCGCAAGAGAGAGGTTTATACCATCATGGAAGTTGCTACAGACAAGTGTGAAGACGTGGGCAACGTGATTGAAACCATCATCGTAAAATACGCCTAATACTTATCGACTAACGATTATGTCTACGTTGGTAATTGTAATTATAGTGTTGGCATTGGTGTTTGATTACATCAATGGCTTTCACGATGCGGCAAACTCCATCGCTACGGTGGTGAGCACCAAGGTGCTGACGCCATTGCAGGCGGTGTTGTGGGCGGCGGTATTTAATTTTGTGGCCTTCTTTATCTTCAAGGATCATGCAGTAGCCAATACCATTTCCAAAACGGTTATTGACAACTACATTACGTTACCGGTGATTTTGGCGGGATTGATTGCTGCAATTTTCTGGAATTTGTTGACCTGGTGGTATGGCATTCCGAGTTCTTCAAGTCACACGTTGATTGGTGGCTTTGCGGGAGCGGCTTTGGCTCATGCGTTTTACACCAAAGGTTGGGTTCCTTTTGGAGAGGTGGTAGAGTTCGACAAAATTTCCAAGACGGTTTACTTCATTTTGTTGGCGCCGTTGATTGGCATGTTGATTTCAATTTTCATTACCCTGGTGACCATCAAGCGCAACATTTATGGCAAAATGGCCTTGATTTTGATTTCTGCCGCGGCTTTGGGACTGATGTTTAATTCTTTCCGACATACAAAATTGGAAGAGAATTTGGCCAAGTTTTACAAAGTGGACAAGTACAAAAAGGAATTGGCCAAAAAACCAGAGGATGAAACGGTTAAAAAGAAGTTTGAAAAAGCCACGGCCAATTATGATGCAAGCAAGGCGTTGTTGGCAGATTACGATGATAAAGGGGCCAAGTACGTGGCTACTGAAATCGGTAAAACAGTTTCTTTGGACTATTTGATTGAGGGCAAACTGAAGGATTTGGTGGCCAAAAAAATCAAGTTGGACATGGCCAAAAAAGCGGCTTTCTACGATGAGTCAAAGAAGCCCATCGTTGAAGAGAAGGAAGCCATTTTGGACGCTTGCAAACCCTTCTTTAAAAACTACGCGGCAGTGGGTGCTGACTCTACGGCACACGGTGTTGCTTTGGTGTTGGGTGTAACGGCGATTGGCGATTACGATAAGTTTGTTAAGGGGTTCAATGTTGATATCGAGAAAGACTTGGCAAAAGAATTGGATCGTGCAGACAACCGTTTCTTGTTGATGTGCATTTATGCGGTCATCTTCATCTTTATCCTGAGCTACATTTACTGTGAGGTGGTTAAAACGCCTACGGCAAATCGCATGGCCAACATGTTTAAAAAGTTGCAATTGTTGTCGAGCGCTGCCTTCAGTGTAGGCCACGGTGGTAACGACGCACAGAAGGTGATGGGTATCATTGGTGCGGCTTTGATTGCTGGCGGACAGATATCTGACTTCAAGGAATTGCCAAGTTGGGTGCCTTTGGCTTGTTATGCTGCGATTGGTTTGGGCACATTGAGTGGTGGTTGGAAGATCATCAAAACGATGGGAACCAAAATCACCAAGGTTACGCCTTTGGAGGGAGTAGCGGCGGAAACTTCGGGTGCCATGACCTTGTTCATGACTGAGCAAATGGGTATACCGGTGAGTACTACGCATACCATTACAGGTGCCATCATTGGTGTGGGAGCTACAAAACGACTGAGTGCAGTTCGTTGGGGCGTTACTCGCAATTTGTTGGTAGCTTGGGTAATTACCATTCCTGTAAGCGCTTTGGTTGCAGGGTTGAGTTACCTGATTTTGGGCTGGTGCGGCGTTAATTAATTCATTGATATCATTGTAAGGGGCCCCCGGCGAAGCCGGGGGCCTTTTTGTTTTTGGTACTAGGCAGCAAAGGCAACACCCCCCGTCGTGTTGGGTGCGGCATGTTCTTTGGGCCCCAGATTTTCTCAAACCATTCAGGGGATTCGTTAAAAGTAAATCGCACTCGCAAATTCATTTGTAATCGCCTTGTGTGAATCAGTACCTTTGAATGAAATGTCGACCAACAAAGAAATTCCGAAGCCGCAAATTCATCCTACTGCTATGGTGGATGAGGGCGCTGTGATTGGTGCGGGCACCAAGATTTGGCATTTTTGTCATATATCTGGGAATGCCGTTTTGGGCGAAAATTGTCAGGTAGGGCAGAATGTCTTTATCGACAACGACGTGGTGGTGGGCAGTGGAGTAAAGATTCAGAACAACGTTTCATTGTACAAGGGCGTGATGGTGGGCGATCAGTGTTTTATTGGTCCGAGTGCCGTATTCACCAACGTGATCAATCCTCGTTCGGCGGTTGTCAGGAAAACCGAGTTTAAAGCCACGCTTTTGGAGCAGGGTGTGAGTATTGGCGCCAACGCTACCATTGTGTGTGGGGTTAAGTTGGGTGCGTTTGCCTTTATCGGTGCGGGCGCGGTGGTTACGGAAGACGTGATGCCCTATGCTTTGATGGTGGGTGTACCGGCCAAACAGGTTGGTTGGATGAGTGCCTATGGAGAAAAGTTGGCATTTGATGCCCAGGGCCATGCGGTTTGTTCGGGATCTGGGGTTCAATATGTATTGGAAAACGGTCAAGTGAAAGTAGTATCATAACCATGGGAAAACGGAATATTTTGGTCACAGGGGGATTGGGATTCATTGGGTCTCACACTGTATTGTGTTTGGATGCGGCGGGGTACAATCCCATCATCATCGATAATTTGCACAACTCACGCATCGAGGTTTTGGATGCTTTGACATCGTTGTTGGGCTATCGTCCTACCTATGTTCAGGGCGATGTCAATGATACTGAACTATTGCAGGGGTTGTTTGATGTGCATCGTCCGGAGGCGGTCATTCACTTCGCGGCGCACAAAGCGGTGGGTGAGAGCGTTGAAAACCCCTTGATGTATTATCATAACAACGTGGTTGGTTTGATTACTTTGTTGGATGCCATGAAATTGAAGGGCTGTAGCAAGATGGTGTTCAGCAGCAGTTGCACGGTGTACGGCGAACCTGAATCAGTGCCCGTAAAGGAGAGTACTCCTACTCGTCCGGCGGCAAGTCCTTACGGGGCTACCAAGCAAATGGCCGAGGTCATCCTCAAAGACAATGCTTGGTGCGAGGTTCAGTGTCTTCGGTATTTTAATCCGGTGGGTGCGCATCCTACGGCAAAAATTGGTGAGTTGCCTTTGGGTGTTCCCAACAATTTGATTCCATACCTTACCCAAACGGTGGCCGGAATTCGGGAGCGATTGACGGTTTATGGGGGTGATTATCCTACGGCGGATGGCACGTGTATTCGCGATTATATCCATGTGATGGACTTGGCGGAGGCGCACGTGGCGGCCATCGACCGGTTGTTTTCCACTTCCAAGCAGTCTGATGTGTTACCGGGAGATCCCTCTGCTGGGGTATTTGAGGTGTTCAACATTGGTACGGGGGTCGGTTATTCTGTTTTGGAGGTGATTCAGGCCTTTGAGGCAGCCACGGGTAAAAGGGTGAATTACACGGTTGGCGATCGCAGGCCGGGTGATGTGGTGGCGGTTTGGGCCGATACCGATAAAGTAAACAATGTGTTGGGGTGGTCGGCAAAACGCGACCTTACCACAATGATGAAAGACGCATGGCATTGGCAGGAAAACTGCTAGGACGCGCCAAAATGTCGATCTAGGTTTCTGTATTGTATTGCTTCGGCGATGTGGTTTTTCTGTATTTGCTGTTCTCCTTCGAGGTCGGCAATGGTGCGGGCAATTTTCAGCAGTTTGTGATAGGCGCGCGCACTGAGGTTTAGTTTTTCCATGGCCATTCTCAGCAGCGCGTTGGAGGAGGCATCCATGATACAGAGTTGTTGCACCCATTTCCCCGATAGTTGGCTGTTTGAAAAGGTATTTTCTAAGCCATGTTGCTGAAAGCGGTCCATTTGCACTTGTCTGGCTTTAACGATCTTTTGTGCGATGGTCTGGTCCTGTTTTCCAAAATCGGTGGGTGCGGTTTGGGCAAGATCTTCAAAGTTAATGGGTGAAATGGGTATATGGATGTCGATTCTATCGAGCAGGGGCCCACTGATTTTGGCCAGGTATTTGGCGATGCTGCTGGCGGAGCATTGACAGTCTATTTTGGGGTGGTTGTAATAACCACAGGGACAGGGGTTCATGCTGGCGATGAGCATGAAATTGGCGGGGAAGGTAAC
>JBJTNN010000257.1:0-7942 GCA_046074125.1 Bacteroidota bacterium | reverse complement strand
CCCCCGCATCGAACGCCTGTTTGATGTACAAGCCTATTTGAAAACCTTGGCCATGGAAGTGCTGATTGGACATTGGGACAACTACTTCGCCAACAAGAACAACTACTGGCTGTACCACAACATGAAAACTGGCAAGTTTGTTTATTTGCCTTACGACATGGACAATACATTTGGCGTTCAATGGGGATTCTCCAACATCAATAACCGAAACATCCATGACTGGGGCAACAAAGCCGGTAGTGCAGCCCCCCTCACATACAAATTATTCGCCATCCCGCAGTACAAACGTATGTACGAATTCTATATTCGGGAACACCTCAAAGACCCCTATCACACCGATAGCCTTTACAAAGAGTTGGATTACATCGCCGCACTTATCGATACGTCTATGAGCAGCGATCCGTTTTACTCAGGGAAATTCACTTCCGACTATGGCTTCACCTACAACGATTGGAAATCCAGCTATGGTCAATCTTGGGGCAATCACGTGTCGTTCGGAATCAAGCCCTTCATCGGCAGCAGAACCAACAGCGCATATCAACAGATGATTTTTGCCGCAGCCATCACACCCCCTGTTGCCAAACCTGCTACTTACCCAAATCCATGTCCCGGATACCTTACCATTGAACATGATCTACTCGCAAAGTGGCAAGGCGATTTCAGCGTCTTCGCAATCGATTTACAGGGTAGAAAAACGAACGTACAACACACCGTCGTCGACAATGCTAACCAAGCCAACATAGATTTGAGCAGCTTATCGGCAGGACAATACACCATTCAAATCAATCACCACGGCGAAACCATTCAAACCCCCTGGATTTCTTTGATTCCATAACCAACCAAACAACCTTCACCCTAAAAAAAAACAGGGAAGGACCATGTCCTCCCCTGTTGCAAGAAATATTAAAACTAATTTTTATTAGTGAGCCACGGTGAAGCGGAATGTGCTCTTCGAACCGTTTGAAATCACATTCAAGAAGTACAAACCATTGTTCAAATCTGTCACATCTGCAGTAATCAAATTACCACCGGTGATCAAAGACTGATTAACCAAAGACTTCACCACTTTACCTGAAATATCAGAGATACTTACAGTCACATTATCAGAAGCCAGAGCATACAATTCAACATTTACGTTATTCGCAGCAGGTACTGGATACGCATTGGTTACAACAACATTACCCACTGTACTCACAGCGCTGAATTTACCAAACTTTGTCAACAAAGCGGCATCGTAATTGGCCAAGGTATTGATTTTTGAAGCAACAACGGGACGGAAATCAGGGGCAGTAGCATTCTTAGGATCAACCAAGATAGCACCGGTAGCATAGCTGGCATCGTCAATTTTGTTGGCGTTTTTGGCATCGCGCAACCAAGCATCAAAGGCAGCAGGCGTGTTCTTGCTATCTACTTCCACCAATCCTGTATTTGTGGCTCCAGCAGCAGCGGCCGCAGCGGTATTGGCGATGTAATTGTTGCGCAATACATTGCCTGTTTCGCTGAACGTTGATGATTTAACCCCTGAAGCAGTAAGTACGCTATCACCATCGAACATCACGAAGTTTCTGTAACCCATGAATACAGAGTTCACAATGCTCAAACGACTGTTGCGACGGATCCGAGCACCACGACGGAACGCGCCTTTGTGGGTAGCACTCAAATCGGCGTAAGTTTTATCCAAAGAAACTGGACCAACGCAAGTAATGTTTGAGAATACCGCTGCGGTCAATGGCAATTTACCAGAACCTGCAGCATCGTTATCGCTCTCAAAAGTCTCAGAAGTAGAAGCCCCAGACGGTGCATTCCAGCTCAAATCGAAATACGAAGTATCTTTTACCGCAATGCCAAATTGAACCGCGCCTCTGTAACCAAAATCTGTATCGAAATCGTCATCGGTTGTTTTGTAAGCAATCAACTTTTTACAGTTTACGGTTCCACCAAACCACTCAAACGCGTCGTCGTTTCCAAAAGAACACTGAACACCCTCGATGATGGTTCCAGAACCCACAGAACCCATCGTCAATGAATTCACCTCCTTGTTTGGTTCGAAAGCCAAACCCGCAAACTCGATACGTACATATTTCACCACACCGCTGTTGTCGGCATCGTCTGTACCACCAAATTTACCCAAAGTATTATCAACGGCTACGTTGTTAAATCCTTCCAACTGCGCATCCACACTCTGATTGTTCACCGCTTTACCACAAATGACCAATCCACCCCAATCGCCACGATCTCTAACCCCTGCATCTTTGTTTGAGGTCAAAACCACTGGATTGCTGGATGTACCATTTACTTCAATCATTCCACCACGCTCAACCACCAAAGTGGCATACAATTTTGGCGTAGCAGTCAAATCTGCCGCACCACGAATCACAGTACCCGCAGGTATAATCAATTTACCACCAGATCGAACGACGCACGTACTGGTCAACAAATACACCTTCGATGCATCCAATGTCACCGTACCTGTGATGTTTTTGATACCAGACGCATCGTTCAATGTGGTGGTCTCGGTGGCAACACCGTAAGTAGCTTGCTTAGGATTCCACTCAGCCCATCCTTTTGTCCAATCTTGGCTCGCATCACTGCTCAAAGCACCTGCGTAGTTAACCATTTGGATGAACTGACCGTTCAATTGACTGGCCAAAGCCACAACAATCGACAAAAAAGTAATTCTTTTCATAGTTTAATTATTCATCACAAAATTCTCTCTACACACTTACGCCAATTTCACCGCGTCATTAAACAATGGTTAAGATTACTGCCCAGAATTAACAATGGGGTAACAACAACTTGCTACCCCATCGACATAGGCTTCAGACCAAAGCCCCATGATTGTATGAAAAATTTAAAACTTGAAAGTGTAAGTAATGGTCGCTTGACGTCCGTTGGTGAAGCTAAACAGCGTATTATCACCGTTTTTGTCGGCATCCGTCCATGCCTTCTCATCATACTTGCCATTGCCATTCAAATCTTGGAAGAACACCGTTTTCTGCGCCAACAAATCTCCCAATGTCAATTTCACCGTACCCAACTTTCCATCCTTGCCCAACTCCTTACAAAACTGTACATCCCAAATGCTTCTGCCAAACTCGTAAATATCTGCACCGAACGGCTGAATGGCCTGGGCAACACCGATGTAGGCAATGCGCTGACCAATTTTATTAAAGCTTGTATTAATCTGCCATCCCTTGTGCTCGTAAAACAAGCTGGCATTAACCACATACGGACTTTGACCTTGCAATGGACGATTCGCCACACTGCTCGAACTACCTGTAAACGAAACCGCCGAATGAATCAACGCGAAATTCCCGTAGAACGTCAAGTCGCGCAACCACTTCACCCCCGGATTCAAGGATCCCAAATTTTTGCGCACCTCCACTTCTGTACCCAAGTTGGTGGCCCTAGACTCATTGCCATAGGTGAAAGTACGAATCAAGGATTGAGAGACGTCCAAATTCACTTCAATAGGCTTCAAAATCTCTTTATAAAACGCACCAACACTAATCATGTCCTGCTTGTTTGAGAAAACCTCCCAACGGATATCGGCATTGTTGATGAACGCCCTGCGCAAACCAATGTTACCCAAAACTTCAGAGTTAATGCTAAAATTATAAAATGCAAACGGCGCCATTTCACGCAACTCAGGTCGGTTCACCGTGCGATAATACGCCATGCGCAAATTGCTGCGCTCAGTCAATGGAGCAATCACATTCAACGATGGCAACCAATCTACGTTCACACCCAAATCGCTCATCACTTTACCCAAAATTCTAAAGTAATCATTGTTCAAACTCTGACTAAAACGCTCAACACGCATGCCATAAATCAATTTCAAATAGTTCACCTTTTTACCCGTCTTGAACAAAGGCAACTGGTTTTCAACCATCGCATAAGCGGCAGCCAAAGCGCTCTGACCTTCGTACAAATCCTTATCAACGGCCGTCTTCTCAATCAAATATAACTTCTTTGCGGAAATCGCTGACGCACCCAAATCTTGAGCAGGCATCGAATCTGAAGGCCTATAATCACCCACCGGTGCATACACAAACTGACGGCTCTTGAAATCGCGGTGTCTGTTTTGCGCAAACGCTCCCACCTTCAATTGATGATTGGTTTTTCCCTTGGCGATGTTATAGCTATAATCAGCGCTGGCCGATACATTCGTCTCGTTCATATAACTAAAGAATCGACCCGTGCTTGTATTGAAAAAGGCACCAGTAACCAACTCTCGATTTTCACGCAACCCATCCCTGATTGAGTAATTGGCAATACGAAAATCAGGAACTGAACGATACGTGTTACCATAATTCAAAACCCATGTCAACTTGCTCTTGTCCTTACCAAAACTGTGCAACCCATTCACTTGATTACTCACCAATCGGTTGTAATTCACTTGGTTTGAATAACCCTCACCATACATTCCATTGTCAACATCATTAAGACCTGCCCGAGAAGTGGAACCCGCATCAAATGTCAAACTCAACAAATTCCGGAAATCTATGCGATTCTTCTTATTCAATTTCACACTAAAATTCACCACCCCACCATTCTGCACATTGGTTGTAAAGATATTGTCATTGTATTCCTTGTAAGTGTAGTTGGCACTATAATCTTTCGACACAACCAATCCCTCACTCATTTTGGGCGAAATCGCATAGTTCCAACTCACCAACAAACCCGCTTCTTTTTTACCCAACTTGAAAGGCTTACCCAAAGAATACGAGAACCTTGGTGCCGGCATCACATTTACCTGCTTCATGCTCCAATCATTGTTGAATTTCAACGTTTCTCTGGCATTTAATGCCGGATCAACAGCCGTTATATGTGGCTCATATTTCATGGCAGCATCCAACACTGGAATGGTTCGCTTGCTCCCGGGCAACCCGAAATACTCGCGACCCTCCAAGGCAAAAGCATCCATTTGCTGAAAAGTAGTAATGCTGTTATACTGAAAACCGATAGACGCCGTTTGGATGAACTTTTCCGGTACACTCTTCGTATTAATCTGAATAATCCCGCCGCCAAAATCACCTATCACATCCGGTGTGGCACTCTTCACCACCACAATATTGTCCAACAAAGCCGCTGGAATCACATCAAAAGAAAACGCTTTCCGATCGCTCTCCGTACTTGGAAGCGGCGCGCCATTCAAATAACCCGCATTGTAACGGTCAAACATCCCACGAATGTTCGCGAACTTCCCTTCCGAAATCGTTGCACCCGGAATACGCTTAATCGCATCCGAGGTAGTTCTAATCGTGGTTTTGGCAAAATCCTCCGCACTGATGGCTTCAACCATTCCTTGCGACAACTGCTTTGTCTGAATGGCCGCCGCAACCGTATTTTCTTTTGGCTTCTTTTTCTTCACGATTTCCGCCCCCTCCATGCGTGTCACCTTCGACAAAACAGGATTCAAAAAGAACTCCTTGTTTGCTACAATGAACACAGAGTCTTCCAATACATCATGACCCTCAGCCTCCACAAAAACCTTCCGCGCACCCACAACCACAGAGAATGAAAACTTTCCTTCCACGTCCGTCACCCCCGAGTCTTGAGAGCCGGCAACAAACAATTTGGCCCCAACCAAAGGACGGCCAGTCTCAGACATCACACGGCCTACCAATAACCCCTTCGCAGACTGGGCCAAAACAACGTCCATCGCCAAGAAAAACAAAGCGATAGCAACAACTTTGCGCATAGAAATTTGCATGGTGCAAAATTGCCCACACCATGTTACCTAAAGATTAAGCAAACCTTAACAAGCGTTAACTTTTGATTAATATTGCCCTCATTAGCCCAACAGCCAACGCAGCAACCCCAACCCTTTGTAAGGTGGATATTTGATCGGTACATCCAACCACAACGGCGAACGCATCACCGATTTCTTGTGACTGAAAATTTCGAACGTCTGCCGGCCCCGATAACTGCCATATCCACTGCCACCTACGCCCCCAAATGGCAAATGATGGTTGGCCACATGAACCAGCGTGTCATTGATGCTCACACCGCCAGAACTCGTCTTCGCCAACACCCGCTTCGCCCCCGCATCGCTCCCAAAAAAATACAAAGCCAACGGCTTTTCATGCGCATTGATGTCTACAATTACCTCGTCCAACGTTTCATAGGTTCTCAGCGGCAAAACCGGACCAAATATCTCCTCACACATCGCCTTAGCACTCCAACCATCGACCGAAATCACCGTAGTCTCTATGAATTTCTCCCCGCGATCCAACTGCCCACCCAAAACAACGTCAGCCCCTTCCAAATAGGCACTCACACGGTCAAACGAACGCTCGTTAACCATCCTGCCAAAATCCGGACTTTGCTTCAAATCCTCGCCATACATCTGCTTCAACGCATCCTTCGCCGCGACAATAAAGGCCTCCTTCTCACTGCTGTGAACCCATACATAATCTGGGGCGATGCACGTTTGTCCGGCATTCACCGACTTCCCCCAAATCACCCGCTTAGCCGCCGTTTTCATGTCACAACCCCTCTCAATGATGGCAGGACTCTTCCCGCCCAACTCCAACGTCACAGGAATCAGCTTCTCCGCTGCCGCCTTGGCCACAATTTTTCCCAAAAACGGTCCGCCCGTAAAAAAGATATAATCCCATTGTTGCGCCAATAGCCATTGATTCTCGTCGATACTTCCCTGCACCACAAACACTTCTTCCGAAGAAAATGCATCGGCAATGACTTGTTCAATAACCGCAGCCACGTGGGGCACCTCAGGCGAAGGACGTAAAATGGCCCTGTTACCCGCCGAAATCGCACCAATCAGTGGATTCAACAACAATTGAAATGGATAATTCCATGGCGCCATGATCAACACCTGTCCGAATGGCTCCGGAATCACCTTACTGCCCGATGGCAACAAAAACCAAGGCGTGGAAATGCGGCGCTGGGCCGACCAATGTTTCACATGTTTGATATGGAAATCTATTTCCTGAAACGTTACACCCACCTCGGTCAGGTATCCTTCGTAATGAGATTTCCCCAAATCCTGTTTCAACGCATCCAAAATGGCCAATTCATGCTTGGCGATGCTATTTCTTAGTCGCTTTAACTGGGCGATTCGATTTTTTGGCGATGCAATTTCACGTTGATTGCTCAGCGTGCGCTGCTGCTGATAAACTTGTTCGATGGTTGAAATGGGGGTAAATCGCAAGGTCATGATGGTTAAACAAATATGGGGATTATTTGGTTCACCCCTTCCGTGCGCGCAACATATGTCGCTTAAAAGGCGGACCATCCAATTTTTCCAAAACAAAACCAACCCCTTTTAGCGCTCTTTTCACCTCTCCCGCCGATGAATAAGTCACCAACAAACCTCGTGCATCCAGCGAATCATAAATGGGACGAAACAATGCCTCCCCCCAGACCCCAGTTTGCTTTTTGGGTCCGAAAGCATCCCAAAAAACCACATCCATCGCCGCTGGAATCTCCGCAGATTGAATGTCGCTCCGATGCTTAAACAACCGAAAAACGCCATTGGACATAAGAATTTCTGTCCACTGTTCCCAATACGCCCCATGCAGGGCCTCGCTCCGCTCGGCATACACCGTATCACCCCAGTACGCCTGCATCAAAGGCTTCGCCAACGGAAATTTCTCCACCGAATAAAAAGCCACCCTACAACCCGTTTCCTCACTCCAATCCATCGCCAACAACGCGTTGGTGCCCGTTCCCAATCCCATCTCAAACACCCGAACCTCCGCCGCGCCCGGATTCTCGCGCAACCAACAATCCAACCCATGCCTGATATACACATGACTCGATTCCGTGATCGCCCCATGCGTTGAATGATACGTCTCATCCATCCCCGGCAAATACAAAGTCTTACTGCCGTCGTCCGTGGTCAATACCCGAACCGCCTCGTCATTCGTTGAATCAGCCCATGTAGCTTCGTTACCCATTGCCACACAAAAATACA